>JAICEP010000213.1 GCA_025924095.1 Sorangium sp. | reverse complement strand
GTCAATGCGGGTCCGACGAACCGGTCCCAACCACTCGGAACCATCCACATGACCCTCATCGAAGCCGTACGCGCCACCATCCGACGCCTGCATTACTCTCTTCGCGACCCACCTGCTCGAGGCGGGCACCGACATCCGGACGATTCAGACATTGCTCGGCCACAAGGATGTGCGGACCACGATGGTCTACACCCACATCGTCGACCGCGGCCCTCTCGGCGTGATCAGTCCTCTCGACCGCTGATCGCCGCTTCCGCGTGGAGCGCCTTGAACTCCGACCCCACCCCCACGTGCCGCCCCCATGCATCGTGGAAAGATAGCGTATCCGAAGGATGCCCCACCTTGTCAAGGAGGCCAGCGCAGGACCGTTCGGTCGCTACACCGGACGAAGGGGCGAGCGGGCCCTCGATGCCCGAGCCCTCGGAAGCGAAGGAGTGCCCCTGCAACGACCCGGCCGATCAGCGGCGGTGCTGTTCAGGTTGCCGCGGCTTGCCGAGTTCTCCTCCACGCGGGACGGCGCCCGAAGCCGCGCCCCCATCGAGACGGCGGCCGAGCTGCCAACCGCGACCGAGGCCGCCCTCCTCGAGATGGTGCTCGGCCTGCCCGGCGTCGTCTCGTTCAGAAGCCGAAGGTGGGATCCTTCTGGGTAGCGCTCTTGCTGGAGGGCGCGGCCGGGGAGGGCCGCTTGGCGGGCGGGCGCGCCGGCTTGAGGGTGGCCTTCGCGGCGCCGGGTGGGGGGGCCGGGGCGGCCGGGGAGGCGTCCGCGGCGGTCGGAGAGGAGTCCGCGGCGGCCGGGGAGGAGTCCGCGGCGGCCGGGGAGGCGCCCGCGGCGGCCGGGGAGGGGTCCGCGGCGGCCGGGGCCGCCGATGCCGAGGCGGTGGGGAGAGCGCTCGCGCTTGGAGGCGGCGGAGCGGGCTCCTCCGCCACAAGGGCGGGCGGTTCGGCGGTCTCCGTGGCGCCCAGCGAGGGCGTCGCCGCCGGCGTGGCGGGCAGGTCCGGAGCAGGCGAGAGGAGCAGGACAACCGCGGCGATCCCCGCGCCGACCGTCAGGACGCTGGCGGCCACGGCGAGCAGCGTCCGCGACGACGAGGAGCGGCGGTCCACCTGCGGGGGCAGGGCGCCTCCCACGGCCTCCAGCGTGCCGCCCGCCGTCAGCGTGCCGCCCGGGCCTGGCACGCCGCCCGGGACCCGCATGCGGTCCGCGACCACCGTCCCTCCTCCCGCCACCACCGTGCCGCCGGGGACCACCGCGTCATCGAGGGCCACCGTGCCGCCCGAGCCCGGCGCGCCGCCCGAGCCCGGCGCGCCGCCCGAGCCCGGCGCGCCGCCGTGAGCCGGCGCGCCGCCGGAGCCCGGCGCGCTGCCATGAGCCGGGACGCCGCCGTGAGCCGGCAGGCCACCCTGAGCCGGCAGGCCGCCCTGTGCCAGCGCCTCGGCGGAATCCAGCGCGTCGCGCGCTTCCGGGACCGCCGTGCGCTGCACGGCCGAGGCGAACGCACGGGCGAGCTCGTTCGCGTTCTGGAAGCGCTCTGCGGGCTCGCGCTTGAGCGCGCGCTCCAGGAAACGATCCAGCTCGGGCCAGAGCTCGGGCGCGAGCTGCGACGCGACAGGGATGTCGCCCGTGCAGATCTCCACGAGCACGTCGCCGAGCTCCTCGCCGGGGAAGGGCAGCTGGCCCGTCAGGCATTGAAAGATAATCACGCCGAGCGACCAGAGATCGCTGCGAAAGTCGATCGTCTTGCTCCGGCGCACCTGCTCCGGGCTCATGTAATGCGGCGAGCCGATGAGCGTGCCAGTCTTCGTCGCGTCGGCGGCCACCCCGGTGCCGATCGCCTTGGCGACCCCGAAATCGAGGATCTTGACGATCTCCTCGCCCTGGCGCGCGAGGAAGATGTTCGCCGGCTTGAGATCGCGGTGGATGAGCCCCACCTCGTGCGCGCGGCGGAGGGCCTTGCACACCTGGCTCAGGATGCCGAGCGTCTCGGCCGGCGTGAGGCGCCCGCGGCGCCCGAGGTGCGCCGCGAGGTCCTCGCCCTCGAGGAGCTCCATCGCGAGATAGGGCGTGTCGCCCTCGAGCCCATAATCGTAGACGTGGACCACGTGGGGCGTCCGGAGCTGGGCAGACGCCTTCGCCTCACGCTCGAACCGCGCGCGCGCGACAGGGGAGTCGGCGTGCTGCGGCATCATGAACTTGATCGCGACCTCGACCTCGAGCTGGAGGTGCCGCGCCACCCAGAGCAGGCCCATGGCGCCGCCCGCCAGCGGCCGCTCCAGGCGATACTTCCCACCGACGACGCTCCCCGCTTCAAGCGACAGCATGCGTACGAGCCTTCCGCGTCCGAGTGTCCATGCGTCCGGGCCCCCGGGGTCTAGCAGACGCGGGGCCGAGTGTCGCGATTCTTACAACGGCTGGCATCTCGCCCCATCATGCCACGGGCGCGGTGACGCGACGAAGACCGAGCGCGAGCGGTCCGCTGTCGCATGTTCTCCTCGGGGGCGCGCAAGCTCCCTCCGCCGCGCGCTCTCCGCCGGTGCGCACTCCCGGCCGGCGCGAGCTCTCCGCCGGTGTGCACGCTCCGCCGCCGCGCGCTCTCCGGCGCCGCCGCCCACGGCAGAGCCCGTCCATCCGAAAGGCCGCCGCGCGCGCCCCCCTTCGCCGCCGCAGGGGAGTCTTTGCGGCGTCCGGTACTAAGCTGCGCGCGGCATGGTGGACGCTTCCCCGATCACCGCGGTCCTCGGCCCGACCAACACCGGCAAGACCCACCGAGCGATCGAGCGCATGCTCGCGCACGATTCGGGCATGATCGGCCTGCCGCTGCGGCTGCTCGCGCGCGAGGTCTACGATCGGGTGACCACCCGGGTCGGCGAGGCCCGCGTCGCGCTCGTGACCGGCGAGGAGAAGCGCGTGCCGAGGCGGCCGGATTACTGGGTGTGCACCGTCGAGGCGATGCCGACCGACCTGGAGGTCGACTTCCTCGCCATCGACGAGATCCAGCTCGCCGCGCACGACCAGCGCGGCCACGTGTTCACCGAGCGGCTGCTCCTCTCGCGCGGCCGGCGCGAGACGTGGTTCCTCGGCGCCGACACGATGCGGCCCCTCATGGCCGAGCTCGTGCCCACCGCCAGGGTCGTCCAGCACCCGCGGCTCTCGCGGCTCGCGAGCGCCGGCGCCGGCAAGCTCTCGCGGCTGCCGCCGCGCAGCGCCGTCGTCGCGTTCTCGACCGCCCAGGTCTACGAGATCGCCGAGCGGCTGCGCGCGCAGCGAGGCGGCGCCGCGATCGTGCTCGGCGCGCTCTCGCCGCGCACGCGCAACGCGCAGGTCGCGCTGTTCCAGTCGGGCGAGGTCGACTACCTCGTCGCGACCGACGCGATCGGCATGGGGCTCAACCTCGACGTGCGCCACGTGGCGTTCGCGGCGCTGCGCAAGTTCGACGGGCGCGACGTGCGCGACCTCGACCCCGCCGAGCTCGCGCAGATCGCCGGCCGCGCGGGCAGGCACCTCGCGGACGGGACCTTCGGCACGGTCGCGCCGCTGTCGCTCCCCGACGGCGTCGCGGCCGCCATCGAGGCGCACCGCTTCCCGCCGCTGCGGCGGCTGCTCTGGCGCAGCAGCGAGCTCGATCCGAGCTCGATCGACGCGCTCCTCGCGTCGCTCCGGCAGCGGCCGCGCGCCCGCAGCCTGAAGCTCGTCGACGACGCCGAGGACACGGCCGCCCTGACGCGGCTCGCCGAGGACCCGGCGGTTCGAGCCCGCGCGCGCGGCAGCGAGGCGGTGGGGCTGCTCTGGGAGGTCTGCCGCATCCCCGATTTCCGCAAGCTCCTGTTCGAGTCGCACGTCGCGCTCCTCGCCGAGATCTACGGGCAGCTCTCGGGCCCGAGCGCGGCGCTCGACACCGACTGGATGGCCGCGCGGGTGGCCGAGATCGACGACGCGGGCGGCGACATCGACACGCTGATCACGCGGATCGCGTCGATCAGGACGTGGACCTACATCTCGAACCACGGCCGCTGGGTCCGCGACGCGGCGGCGTGGCAGGACCGCACGCGGGCGATCGAGGACCGCCTGAGCGACGCGCTCCACGAGCGGCTCGTGCAGCGCTTCGTCGAGCGGGGCGGCGGCGCGGCGCGGGGCGCGCGGGCGCGGGCGCCCTCGGGCGCGCGCCGGGCCGAGGCGGAGCCGCCGCCGGCGGTGGAGGCGGGGCACCCGTTCGCGCGGATCGCGGCGCTGCGGGCGCTGCTCGCGCCGGGGCCGGCGGCGACGGCGCCCGAGGACGACCGGGCGCGCTGGGTCGAGGCGATCGTGGGGGCGCCGCACGAGCGCTTCTCCGTGGACGCGGGCGGGCGGATCGCCGACGGCGAGCAGCCGCTCGGGCAGCTCGCGCGCGGCCCGACGCTGCTCCTGCCCGACGTGCGGCTCGCGGAGCTCGAGGACCTCGGCGCGGGGGCGCGATCGCGCGTGCTCCGGCGGCTCGTGGCGTTCGCGCGCGATCTCGTCGAGGAGCTCCTCGGGCCGCTGCGATCGCCCGAGGTGCGCGCGCTCCCCGGCGCGGCGCGCGGGATCGTCTACCAGCTGGAGCAGGGGCTCGGGACGGCGGCGGCGCGCGACGCGGAGGAGCAGATCGCGGAGCTCGCGCCGGAGGACCTCGCGCTGCTGAAGGCGCGCGGCATCGAGGTGGGCGAGCGCGTGATCTACGTGCAGCAGCTGCTCCGGCGCGGCGCGCTGGAGCGCCGCCTCGCGCTGTGCGCGGCCTGGTTCGGCCGGGGCTGCGTGCCCGCGTGCCCGGCGCCCGGCGCCGTGTCGGTGCCCGTCGCGCGGGGCGTGGATCCCAGGGCGTACGCGGCGATCGGCTACCCGGTGTTCGGGACGCGGGCGCTCCGCGCGGACGTGGCCGAGCGGGTGCACCGCGCGCTCGCGAGCGGCGAGCCGGCGGAGCGGCTCTCGGGCTGGATGGGGTGCTCGGCGCGGGAGGCGCCGCGCGTCGCGGCGTCGCTGCTCGGGTAGCCGCGGAGGCTCACGCCCGGCCCGGATCGTCGTTCGGGCTCTCCTGCGCGCGGGGCTCGGCGCCGGCGAGGCCCGTCCACCAGCCGCTCGCGAGGGCGAGCGCGATCCAGCCCTGCAGGCTCGCGCGCAGCTGCGCTGCTTCCGCCGCCGTACAGCCCTGCTCGACCGCGGCAAGCGCCTGCCCGAACGGCAGCTCCCGGCAGCGGTCGAGCAGGCGGGCGAACAGCGGATCCACGGAGGTCGTGGTCGTGCCGGTGGCGCTCCGGGCGAAGACCCAGGTCCGGGTCGACGGATGGCGACGTATCGGCGCGGGCGCGCCCTCGTCCTGATCGGCCGCCGCGAGCCGCGAGAAGCGGGCGAGGTCCCAGTCCTCCTGGGCCAGCGTGCACGACTCAGCGAAGCGCAGCCGCGGTTCGCCCAGCGCCAGCCTGGCGAGCTCCTCCGGCGTCGGTCGCCAGAGCCCCTCGAACGGCGACTCGTAGGCGTGCCGCTCTGCCTCGTCCATGCACCGCGCCTGGCGGACCATGGCGAGCGGAGCCCGGGAGAGCTCGATCCGCCGGCACCACGCGTCTCCGTGCGGCGGGCGCTCCGGCGGGCGGCGGGGGCCCGCGTCCTCGAGGCGCTCGAGGGCGCGGTGGAGCCGCTCCGCGAACCCGCGGGCTGCCTCGTCGAGGTCGGCGTGGCGGGGCGGGCGCTCGGCGAGGTGCAGCGCGGCCAGGTGATTGAAGTGCCAGCAGCTCATCGCCCGCGACACGCGGGGGAAGCTCGTCTGCAGGGCGGTGAACAGCCGCATCCAGTACTGCCGGTGATAGAGCGCGAGCCGCTCCGCCGGAGCGGGGCCCCCGGTGCCGCTCCTCAGCTGCGCCACGAGCCGCGCGGGATACAGCGCCTGCCGCTCCTCGAAGCGCCCCGTCCCCGAGTCGAGCGGCGCGCGAAGGACAGCGGTGAAGTCGCGCTGGAGCTCCCGCAGCCAGCCCGGAGGATCTCCGCCTCCCGGGCTCATGAAGACCGCACCTGCCGCGCCTTGTCGAGCTCCGAGAGCGCCACCGACAAGGGCGGGATCTCCGCGTCCCACTCGAGGAGCGTCGGGAACGGGCCGCCCCGGCGCCACGCCTCCTCGTAGAGAGACCACACCTCGTCGCCGACCGGACGATCGTGCGTGTCGTGCCGCAGGCCCGAGGGCAGCACCTGGTGGCCGGCCAGGTGCACCTGCAAAACCCGGTGCCAGGGCACGCTGTCGAGGTACTCGAGCGGATCGAATCCGTGATTTTTGCTGGAGACGACTACGTTGTTGATGTCCAGCATGGCCCAGCAGCCGGACTCTTCCACCACGCGGCGGTAGAACACCCACTCCGGCACCGTGTCGCGCTCCCAGGCGACGTAGGAAGACAGGTTCTCGATCCCGAACGGGACGCCGAGGGCCTCCTGGACCTCGAACGCGCGGCCGGCGGCGTAGGGGATCAGCTCTGGATCATGGGGCGCCGGGAGCAGATCGTGGTGCGTCACGCCCTCGAACGCCGTCCAGCAGAGGTGATCGGTGAAATAGGGAATGCGGAGCTCCTGGATCAGATCCCTCAGCCGGGACAGGTGATCCCGGTCGAGGGGGGCTTCGCCCAGCAGGTTCAGGGAGACGCCGTGGGCGACGATCGGGTAGCGCTCGGCGATGCGCCGGAGCCGCTCCCGGGGCAATGGAGAGGCGCCGAGGTAGTTCTCCGCGATGATCTCGAAGAACCCCAGCCGGGGCCGGAGCCGCTCGATCGCCTCGTGGTGCGGCGGGCGCAGCCCGAGGCCGAGCGCCTCGCGCGGGATGGATGATCGCGCGCCGGGCGCCCGATCGTCGGCGGCGTCTCGCGGCGCGCTCATCGGCCGGCTAGTTGCCCGGGTCGATCGGATCTGCCGTCGGCAGCTGCTCGAAGTTCTCGCCCTCGGGCGTCAGGGTGCGCAGGTAGGCGATCAGCCCGTCCATCTCGGACCGCGAGAGCAGGTGATAGGAGCCGGGCATGTTCGAGTAGGCGGTGCCCTCGGGGGTGGCGCCGTCGATCCCGAACGCGATGATGGACTGCAGGAACCGATCCGAGCGGCGGTCCCAGAAGTCGGCGAGGAAGGCGCTCACGTCCTCGCCGGGCGGCACCTTCACGTGGAACGTGCCCTCCGGGCCGCTGTGGCAGAAGTCGCACGTCGCGGCGTCGAACGCCGCGGGGCCGTCTCGATCCTGGTCCTCGGCGGTCTCCACGCAGCTCCAGCCCGAGCAGCCGTTCACGGCGCGACAGGAGTGCTCGTAGAGCTCGTTCCATGTCTGATAGACCATGCCGCGACAGCTGTTCGTCCCGGAGCAGGACGCGTGGACCTGGACGATGCCGGGGCGCGCCGTGCCCGCCAGCATGGCGGACTCGGCGCACGCCGCGGAGAACTCGTCGAGCGAGATCTGGCCGTCGCCGTCCGCGTCCATGAGGGCGAGCGCGTCCACCAGATCGGAAGCTGGGTCGGCGCTCCACACCAGCGTCTTGGCCGGCGCGTCGGACCCGTCGCAGTCCGAGTCGATGCCATCGAGGCTCCGCTCCTCGGCGCCGGGGTGAACGGTGTTGTTGAAATCGTCGCAGTCGCCCGCGCGCGGGGTGACGCCGTCCCTGTCGTGGTCGCTGTCCTCGTCGTCCACGGGCGCGCCGCCTGCGCCCGCCGTGCCAGAGCCGCCGGTGCCGGCGGGGGACTCGCCACCGGAGCCGCCGGTGCCGGCGGGGGACTCAGCGCCGGAGCCGCCGGTGCCGGCGGAGGGCTCGGCGCCGGGGGGCGAGCCGTCGTCGTCACCGCAGGCCGGTGCGAACGCGGCGAAGCTGGCGAGCGCCAGCGCAAGCAAGGTGGATCGCGGCGATTGGCTCATGAGGGTCGTCCTGCCTCCGAAGGAATGGGCCGCGCGCGAGGAACGCGCTGCGCGCGCTTGCCCGATGCCCGATGCAGGACATCTAGGCACGGCCGCCGTGCGCGGAATATGTGGCAAGTTGTCGCACGCCCTTCGTCGACAGGGACAGAGCGTGGCCGCATGGCCCGGCGTCGCGCGCGCGTCCGCGCCGCGAGGAGCGTGCGTCGCGCTACGGCCGGTCCGCGGGGCTCCCCGCCCGCGTCGGTCCTGCGGCGCGCGTGAGGTAGCCGAGGAGCGCGTCGGAGATCGCCCGCCGGAGAGCCTCGTCCTCCACGCCGGGGGGCGGATCGAGGGCCGCCGCGTGGACGAGCTCCTCGAACATGCGCAGGACCACGTAGGTGGCGAGATCGAGATCCGGCTGGACGATCTCCGCGCTGTGGCGCGCCAGCAGCTGCCGGGTGCGGTCGAGGACCGCCCGGCTGGCCTCGCTCAGCGCGCGTTGTTGCTCCAGCGTCGGGAGATCGGCGTGGAGGAGCCGCTGCAGGCGCGGCTCTGTCCGGTGGACCTCGAGGCTCCTCGCGACGAGCCTCTCCGTCGCCTCGCGCAGCGAGAGGGCGCCGGCCGCCGCGTCGACCTGGTCGAGGATTCGCACCATGTGGCGCACGTGGCGCTCGTGGAGCGCGGTGACGAGGGCGTCCTTGTTCGGGAAGTACTGGTAAACCGACCCGACGCTCACCCCCGCGACCCTGGCGACCTCGTTCGTGTTCGCCCCGTCGTAGCCGTGCGCGTCGAAAACGCGAGCTGCGGCCTCGACGATGGTCTCGACGAGGAAGCGTGAGCGCGCCTGGCGAGGCTCTTTGCGCGGCTTCTGCGGGCTCTTCATCGTCGCTCTTCCCAACGCGAGTCACCGCGATCCTGCGGATCGCTAGACTGGCCGTTCATGATCACCTCGAACGCATTCCCGCGCAATCTGCTCCCGCCGGTCCTCCTCCTCGTCGTGGTGGCGGTCATGTGGCTGACGCACGCCCTCCTGCCGCGCGCGTCGGTGCTCCCGGCGCCGGTTCGACTGTCGGGCCTCCTGCCGCTCGCGGCCGGCGTCGCCGTGGCGATCGCGGCGCGCGCGCAGTTCGCGCGGGCCGCGACGGAGATCAACACCTTTGCCGAGCCGACGCGGCTCGTGACCGATGGGCTCTTCCGGTGGTCCAGGAATCCGATGTACCTCGGGATGGGCCTCGCCGCCGTGGGCATGTCGATGCTGAGCGGCGCGGCGACGTCTTTCCTGCTCGCGGCCGTCTTCGTCGCGGTCGTCGATCGCTGGTACATCGCGTTCGAGGAGCGGCGAATGCGCGCCCGGTTCGGCGTCGCGTACGAAACCTACGCTCGGTCGACGCGGCGCTGGGTCTGACGGGGCGCGCCGCCGGAGCGGCCGTCCCTCGCCGCTCGCGTGGATGCGGGCCCGGATTTGGGTGCAGCGGCCGAGCGAAAGGAAGTAGAAGAGGCTGCAGGGCGTAAGGGGTGAGAGAGGGAAGAGAGGGGCGCTGGATGACAGGCATGCTTCGCGAGGTGCTGCGGCTCGGTTGCGCGGCGACCGTGGTGTTCACGGCGGCGCAGGCGGCCGCCATGCAGCCGGCGCCCGGCGCCCCGCCGCCGGCCGACGTCTCGCCGCCCGGACCTCCCCCGCCGCCCCCGGCGTGGTCGAGGAGCCCGGCCCCCTACCCGTGGCAGCCCGGGAGCGCTCCCGCGCTCGAGCAGCCCAGGCCGAAGCGCGCCTGGTACGGCTGGCAGCACCTCATCGTGCTCGGCGGGACCCTCGGGCTCGTGCCCATCGCCATCGCCACGGAGAACGAGCCGCTCGTCTGGCTGACCGCCGGCTCCTTCGTGCTCGGCGGTCCGATCATCCACTGGGCCAACGGCCACCTCGGCAAGGGCTTCGCCAGCCTCGGCCTCAACGCCGGCTGCACGCTCGGCGGCGGCATGGTCGGCCTGCTCATCGGCAGCACTTCGGACTCCCGCGGCGGGTGGGACGCGTTCTTTGGCCTGCTCATCGGCAGCAGCCTCGGGGTGCTCACGGCCAACATCGTCGACATCGCCGTCCTCCAGTACGAGGAGCCCACGACGACCGAGAGCTACGATTACATCCGCCTCCGCTCGCCGCGACTCCGGCTCGCGCCGCACGTCGGCCTCGCGCCGGACCGTGCCACCTTCGGCCTCGGCGGCGCCTTCTGAGGGGGCAGCGGCGCCGGGCGTGCGCCGCCGGCGCGGCGCCGTGAGCGCCTGCGGGGGGAGGCGCGTGGGCCCCGGAGCGGCGCTTCGACCTGGCTCGGCCGCGGCGGCGGTGTAGCATCCGCGCGTGTTCATTCCGAGATCAGGTGCACGACGGCTCGCGCTCGCCGCGCTCGTCGCGCTCGTCGCATGCGGCGGCGCGGAGCGGCAAGATCCCCAGTTCGCGGACGCTTCCTCGGTCCCGCTCCCCGGCCCGCCCGGCGCCGCCCCGCTCGACGGTCCCGGCGGCGAGCCGGAGGAGCTGCCCGGCGTGAACACGACCGAGCTCGTCCGCCGCGAGCGCCACACGTGGTGGCAGCTCTCCTCGCAGCTCTACGCGCCTTGCTCCGATCAGGCGGTGTCGCTCGCGCAGTGCGTCCGCGAGTCGCGCTCCTGCGCG
>JAICEP010000212.1 GCA_025924095.1 Sorangium sp. | reverse complement strand
GGCCCCGGGGGGTCCCCAGCTCCTGGCCTAAGGGGGCGTGTCCGCGCGCCGGGGCGGCGCTGGAGGGCGCCGGGGCTGCGCAGGAGGGGCGCCGGGGCTGGGATGTTGGGCGCCGGGGCTGCGCAGGAGCGCGTCGGGGCCGCGCAGGAGGGCGCCGGGGCCGCGCAGCAGGGCGACGGCGTGGCGCAGGTCTTGGCGCCCGCCGCCGCGACCGAGCCCAGGTCCGGCGGCCGGGCCTCTCGCTCAGCTCAGCTCATCTCGAGGAAGAGCCGATCCGGATCCTCCAGATACCCGATGATCTCGTAGGCAAACGCGGCCCCCACGTGACCGTCGATGATCCGGTGGTCGAACGACAGCGACAGCAGCATCACCTCGCCGATCACGATCTGCCCGTCGCGCACCACCGGCTTCTGCTTCATCTGGTGGATCCCGAGGATCGCGACCTCGGGGAAGTTCAGGATCGGCGTCGCGAACAGCCCCCCTTGCTGGCCGAGCGACGTGATCGTGAACGTCGAGCCGCCGAGATCCTCCGGCTTCACCCGCCCCGACTTCGTGTCCTCGCCGAGCCGCGCGATCTCCTTCGCGATCCCGAGGACGCTCCGGCGATCCGCGTCGCGCACGACAGGCACGATGAGCCCGGCCTCGGTCGCGGAGGCGATGCCGATATGATAGCTCTTCCGGACGACGATCTCCTGCGCCGCCTCGTCGAACGCGCTGTTCAGCGTCGGGTGCTTCTTGAGCGCCGCGACCACGGCCTTCACGAAGAAGGGCAGGAAGGTCAGCTTGACGCCCTCCTTCTCGGCCAGCGGGCGCAGGCGCGCGCGGCGCTCCTTCAGCGCAGAGACGTCGCACTCCTCGACGAAGGTGAAGTGCGCCGCCGTGTGCTTCGACCGCGACATCCCCTCGAAGATCCGCTTGCGCACGCCGCGCAGCGGGATGCGCTCGTCGCCCGGCGCCGCCGGCAGCCCGCGGCCGCGCTCCCCCTCGGGCCGGGCCGCCCCGCGCCCGCGGTCCTCTTCCTCCAGCAGGTCGCCCGTCACGCCCGCCACGCCCGCCGGCCGCCTCGGCGCCACCTCGGACACCACCGGCGTCGCCTCGGCCCCCTCGGGCGCCTCCAGCGCCCGCACGTCGTCCTTCGTCACGCGGCCCCCCGGGCCGGTCGGCGGCACGCGCCGCAGGTCGACCCCGAGGTCGCGCGCCAGCTTGCGCGTCGCCGGCGTCGCGAGCGGCTTGTCGTTGAAGTAGGCCGCCTGGCCGGCGCCCCCCATGCTGCCGTTCGTCCACGCAGGCCGCGCCGGCGCCACGAGGTTCATCCCCGGCAGGTCCTCCTTGATGTCGCCGACCGCCGTCGCCGCAGGCTCCGCGGGGCCCATGTTCGCCGCGGACTGCCGCATCCCCGTCCCCGACGCGGGCGACGCGGACGACGCGGTGGCCGACCGATCGTCGAGGTCGAACACGACGAGCACCGAGTGGACCGGGACCACCCCGCCCACCTCGCCCCGCGTCTCCACGATCCGGCCCGAGCGCGGCGACGTGATCGTCACCGTCGCCTTGTCCGTCATCACCTCGACCATCGGCTGGTCCTCGGCGACCACGTCGCCCGGCGACACAAGCCAGGTCACGATCTCCCCCTCCGTGACACCCTCGCCGATGTCCGGAAGCCTGAACTCGTACTTGCCCATGCGTCAGTACCTCGCCATCTCGAGGATCGCCGGAAGGATACGATGCGAGAGCGGGAGGTACTCGTTCTCGAGGGTGTAAGGGAAGGGCGTGTCGAAGCCCGTGATCCTGAGCGGCGGCGCCTCCAGGTGGAGGAACGCCTTCTCGTTGACCAGCGCGACGAGCTCGGCCCCGAGGCCGCAGCTCTTCGGCGCCTCGTGCACCACGATGAACCGGCCCGTCCGCTTCACCGACTCGATCACCGTGTCGATGTCGAGCGGCCACAGCGTCCGCAGGTCGATCACCTCGCACTCGATGCCCTGCGCGGCCGCCTGGTTCGCCGCGTCGAGCGCCTCGTAGAGCATCGCCCCCCAGACCACGAGCGTCACGTGCCAGCCCGGCCGGACCACCTTCGCCTGGCCCAGCGGGACCGTGTAGTCACCGTCAGGGACGTCCCCCTTCGCCGCGCGGTAGATGCGCTTCGGCTCGAAGAACAGCACCGGATCGGGATCCCGGATCGACGAGAGCAGGAGCCCCTTCGCGTCGGCCGGGTTCGACGGGCACACGACCTTCAGCCCCGGCACGTGGATGAACTGCGCCTCGGGCGACTGCGAGTGGTAGTGCCCGCCGCGGATGCCGCCGCCCACCGGCGTGCGAATGACGAGCTTCGACGGGTACTCGCCGCCCGAGCGGTAGCGGTACTTCGCCAGCTCGGACACGATCTGGTCGTACGCGGGATAGATGAAATCGGCGAACTGGATCTCCGGGATCGGCACGAGCCCGTAGAGCGCCATCCCGATCGCCGCCCCCACGATCCCGTTCTCCGAGAGCGGCGTGTCGATCACCCGGTCGTCCCCGAACTCGTCGAACAGGCCCTGGGTGACGCGGAACACCCCGCCGACCTTGCCGACATCCTCGCCGAGCACGACGACCCGCGAGTCCCGCCGCATCTCGTGGCGTAGCGCGTCGTTGATCGCCTGGACCATGTTCATCTGAGGCATGCTCTTCGTCTCCGTCTCTCGGCCAGAAGGTGGGAGTGCAACCTCACAGGCGCCCCCGCTCCCCTGGGACCCCCGTCGATCGCGGGCAGCGGCGCCACCCCGGCCGTCGGCGCTGCCCGGCGAGCCGCCCCGCCGACAACGCCGTCCACGCCGCGCCCGCGCGGCCTAGCGGCCGCCGTGGCCCTTGGGCCTCGGGCCCGCCTTGAGCTGCTCCCGCTGCTCGACGAGGTGCCAGGGCGGCTCCGCATAGACGTCCTCGAACATCGAGTCGAGCGACGGCGGCGCCACCTTCTCCGAGACCGCGATGCAGGCCTTGACCTCCGCGTCGACCGCCACCTCGATCTCGCGATCCTGCGCCTCGGTCCAGCCCTGGGTGCGCTCGAGGTGCCGCCGCAGCCGCTCGATCGGGTCGAGCCGGCGCCACGGGTCGAGCCACGCGTCCGGGCGGTACGCCTTGGGATCGTCGCTCGTCGAGTGGCCCGACAGGCGGTACGTCATCGCCTCGATGAGCGTCGCGCCCTCGCCGCGCGCGGCGCGCGCGATCGCGTCGCGCGCCACCTTCACCACCGCGAACAGGTCGTTGCCGTCGACCCGCACCGCGGGGACGCCGTACGCGACGCCCTTGCACGCGAACGTGTTGCTCGACGTCTGGCGCTCGGTCGGCACGCTGATCGCCCAGCCGTTGTTGCGGCAGAAGAAGACGACCGGCACCTTGAACACGCCCGCGAAGTTCAGGGCGCTGTGGAAGTCGGACGAGCTCGTCGCGCCGTCGCCGAAGTACACGAGCGTGGCGAGCTCGTCGCGCCTCAGCTTCGCGGCCCACGCGAAGCCGACGGCCTGCGTGATCTGCGTGCCGATGGGCGAGCTCACCGAGCCGAAGTGCCCCTCGCGGTAGGTGTAGTGGTCCGGCATCTGCCGCCCCTTCACCGTGTCGTTCGCGTTGCCGAACATGTTGTCGATGTACCGCTGGAGCGGCAGCCCCCGCCAGAGCGCGGCGCCGAACTCGCGGTAGCACGGGAACACCCAGTCCTGGGGCCGCGTCGCGGAGACGCTGCCGAGGACCGCCGCCTCCTCGCCGAGCGAGCCGATGTGGAACCCGATGCGCCCCTGCCGCTGCAGCGCCACGAGGCGCTCGTCGAGCTGGCGCACCCGCACCATGGCCCTGTAGAGGGCGATCACCTCCGACGGGGCGAGCTTCGGATCGTGCGCGGGATCGAGCGAGCCGTCGTCGCGCAGGACCTTGATCACGTCGTCGGCACACGTGTCGAGCGGGTGCCGGGCGACGGCAGCCTGCGGCTCCAGGCTTGCCCCTGAGACGTTGGGCGGGCGGTCGGTGGAGTACGTCGCGGTGCTCATCGGCTCGCGGGGACACTAATCAAAGGCGCTGCTCGAGACCAGTGCCGAGACGCGCCGTTCGCTCATTCGCGTTGCGCACGCCGTTGACTCGTCGCAGCGATCACGTCGCAGGTTTGACTCGCCGCGGCGAGGTCGAACCCGGCGCGCGATCTCGTCGCGCGTCCCGCACCGCACGCCGTGGTGCGGATGTCCCGGCTAGACGTTCCCGGGCTCGGCCGCCTGCGCGAGCGCCTCGTCGACCGCGGCCACGTCGAGCTTGAACCCGCGCGCGAGCTGCTCGAGCACGCCGTGCTCCTGCGCGTCCACGCCGCCCGAGGCGGTCGCCATGAACGCCGCCACGCGGAGCACCTCGCGCTGATGCTCGGTCCGCCCGATCGTGCGGGCGACCATGGTGATGCGCTTCTCCATCCCGTCCTCGGCGAGCATCTCGCCGAGGTCGGCGAGCAGCGCCTCGAGCTGCTTTTCGTGGACGAGGTTCTGGCAAGCGTCCACGACGATCGCCTGGAAGCGCTTGCGTTCCGCCTCGTCGAAGTGGCCGTCGGCGTTCGCGACGAGGAACGCGGCCTCGATGATCGTCTCGAAGAGCGCCACCGCGGCCGGATCGAAGCCGGTGGGCATCGTGATGTCCTCGATCGGAGGCCGCGCGCTGTAGGCCCGCGCGGCCTGGGAGAGGATGGATGCCACGCGCGCGCGGGGCGTCTGTGGGCCGGTGCGCGGGGCGCCGGGAGCGATGCCGCGGGGGCGCCTGTCGATGGGAGCGGACATCGTGGTCTCTGACCCTCCTGCCGTCTTCCACGCTCGGCCAATCGCCGGGAAGCGTCAAGGCGCTTGCGGTGGCCCGCGCGGCGGCGCCCTTCCCGGGGCGGGACGGCGCTACCTGCGGACGAGAGAGGCCGCGGGGACGAGCCGCGCGGGGCTGGCCGATGCCGCCGCCGGGCCGTCGGGAGGCAGGGGCTCGTCGGGGGCGAGCTCTGCAGAGAGGCGGGCGGCCTCGCGCCGCGCCACGGCGAGCCGCTCCTCCAGGAGCGCCTCGACGTGCGCCGCGCCCGCGGGGGCCGCGCCCGCCGGGGCGCCGGCCGACAGCTCCGCCGGGTCGCGGTCGATGAGGCTGCGGACGAAGACCTCGGCGGCCTTGTAGCTCGACCGCACGAGCGGCGCGCTGGCGGCGTAGAGGAAGCCCATCTCGAGCGCCGCCCGCGCGAACGCGGCGAACGTGTCCGGCTCGACGAAGCGCTGCACGGGCGCGTGCTTCGACGAGGGGCGCAGGTACTGGCCGAGCGTCACGATGTCGACCCCCGCCGCGCGCAGGTCGCGGAGCGCCTCCAGCACCTCGTCGTCGGTCTCGCCGATGCCGACCATGATCGAGCTCTTCGTGAGCCGCCGCGGCGCCGGCGCGCCGCGCTCGACCGCGTCCGCGGCCATGCGCCGCTGGCGGTCCTTCGCGCGCCGGAGCACGGCGAGCGACTGGTCGTAGCTCGAGCGGACGTCGCGGATGGCGCGCGTGATGCGGCGGACGACCTCCACGTTGTGGGCGAAGACGTCGGGCCCGGCGTCGACCACCGCGTCGACGCCGCTCATGTGGCCCTGGAAGTCGCCGACCAGCGTCTCGATGAGCAGGTCGGGGCGGAGCGCGTGCAGGCGGCTCACCGTGCGGGCGACGTGATCGGCGCCGCCGTCGAGCAGGTCGTCGCGGTTGACCATCGTCATCACGACGTACTGGAGCGAGAGCCGGGCGATGGCGCGGGCCACGTGCTCCGGCTCGCGCACGTCGACCGCGCCGCGCGGGTCGCCGGTCGTGACCGCGCAGAAGCGGCAGCCGCGCGTGCACACGTCGCCGAGGAGCATCACCGTCGCGGTCCCCTCGCGCCAGCACTCGCCGACGTTCGGGCAGCGCGCCTCCTCGCAGACCGTGTGGAGATCGAGCTTGCGGAACGTCTCCTTGAGGTGGTGGTAGGTGTCACCTCCAGGAGCGCGGACCTTGAGCCATTCAGGCTTGGGCGAGAACTGCGCCATCAGGGGTGTCCTTAGCCCATGCGGCGGGTGGGGGCGAGGGGGAGGCGGCCGGCGTCAGCCGGCCGGCGGCACGGAGCGGCTGATCTCGCGCGACGTCATCTTGCCGCGCTCGGTGAAGATGGCGGTGATGAGCTCCGAGGGGGTGACGTCGAAGGCGGGGTGGCGGACGGGCACCCCGGCCGGGATGATGCGGCGACCGCCGACGACGGCGACCTCGTCGCGGCTCCGCTCCTCGATCGGGATCGACGCGCCGGTGTCGGTCGCGAGGTCGAGCGTGCTCCACGGGGCGGCCACGTAGAACGGGACGCCGTGGTGGCGCGCCAGGCAGGCGAGGCCGTAGGTGCCGATCTTGTTCGCGACGTCGCCGTTCCGCGCGATGCGGTCGGCCCCGACGACGACGGCGCCGACCTCGCCCTTCTGCATGAACCACGCGGCCATCGAGTCGGAGATCACCTCGACGGGGATGCCGTCGCGCTGGAGCTCCCAGGCCGTGAGGCGGGCGCCCTGGAGGTACGGGCGGGTCTCGCACGCGAGCACGCCGATGTTCTTGCCCTCGGCGATGGCGGCCCGGATGATGCCGAGCGCCGTGCCGTAGCCGCCGGTCGCGAGCGCGCCGGCGTTGCAGTGCGTGAGGACCGTGCCCGACTCGGGCAGGCGGGCGGCGCCGGCGCGGCCTATCTGGTGGCAGGCGGCGACGTCTTCCCGGTGGATCTCGCGCGCGAGCGCGGCGAGCTCCCGCGCGCGCTCCTCCCCGCGGCGCCCCGCGTGCTGCAGGGCCTCGGCGAGCATGCGCCGCACGGCCCACCCGAGGTTCACGGCGGTGGGCCGGGCGGAGGCGAGGTGCTCCGCCGTGGCGCGCATGGCGGCGAGGTAGCCGGTGGCGCCCTCGCCCCGGGCGGCGCGCGCGGCGAGCGCCATCCCGTACGCGGCGGCGATGCCGATCGCCGGGGCGCCGCGGACCGCCATCGTCCGGATGGCCTCGGCGATGCCGGCGGCGTCGGCGAGGGTCAGGTAGCGCTCGCGCTCGGGCAGCTCGCGCTGCTCGAGGAGGAACACGCGGTCGTCGCTCTGCGCGAGCTCGACGGCCGAGTAGTCCGCGCCGGAGATGGCCTCGGCCGGCGCCCACGGCGGCGTCGGCCGCGCGCCGTCACCCGCCTGCTGCGACGTCTGTTCTGCTTCGAAGCTCGTGCTCATTCAGCGCCTCCCGTTCGAGCGTGACGGCTCCCCCTGCGATCCTGCGTCCGTCCCCGTCTCCTCGGCGCTCGCGGCGAGCCGGCCGCGGATCTCCTCGGCGACGGTCGCGAAGTCCTCGGCCGCCTCGGCCTTGCGGCCCGCGAGGTAGGCGCGGAGCGCGTCGGCGGCGAGCAGCGCGAGGCTCCCGTTGATCCCGCGCGACGTGAGCGCGGCGATCACGTCGCCGTTCTTGAGCAGCGTCTCGAGGTCGTCGAAGACCGCGGCGAGCTCCGGCCCGGGATCGATCCCGCCGCCGCCACCGGGGCGCGTTTCCTTGTCGTCGTCGCGGCTCACGCGTCGCGCCTCATTTCGTGGTGGTGGTCGCCTTGGGGATCGCGCTGAAGGGGAAGTGCGGCGGCTCGACGCCGGGCACGCACTGGTACCTGGAGAAATCGGTGACGCCCTCCTCGCGGAGCAGGACCTCGTCGATCCACGCCTTGCCGCGCCGGGCCGACGGCTCGCGCGAGAGCAGCGCGAGCGTCGCGTCGGCGAGGATGTCGGCCTTGCGCCAGAGCTCCGGGCCGCCGAGGCCGAAGTTCATGGTGGCGAAGCTCTCGATCGCGGTCGCGGGCCAGAGGGCGTGGGCCGTGATGTTGTGCTCGGCGTACTCGCCGGCGATCGCGTGGGCGATCATCGTCATGCCGAACTTCGAGACCGCATAGGCGCCGTGGTGGGCGCAGGCGTCGGCCTCGACGGGGGGCGACATCATGATGATATGGCCGTACTTCTGCGCGATCATGTGGGGGAGGACGGCCTGCGAGAGGGCGAACGACGCGCGCACGTTGATGCCCATGATGAGGTCGAACTTCTTCATGGGGGTGTCCACGACGTCGGCCCACCAGAGCGCGCCCGCGTTGTTGATGAGCGCGTCGACGCGCCCGAAGCGCTCGACCGCCGCGGCGACGGCGCCCCTCGAGGCCTCGTCGTCGCGCACATCGAGCTTGATGGGCAGCGCGCGGCGGCCGAGCTGCTCGACCTCGCGGGCGACGTCGTGGATCGTGCCCGGGAGGCGCGGGTTCTCGGCGACGTCCGTCTTCGCGGCGACGACGATATCCGCACCCTCTCGCGCGCAGGCGAGGGCGATGGTCCGGCCGATCCCGCGGGAAGCACCGGTGATGAAGACAACGCGGTCCTTGAGGCGCATGGAGGGCGGTCATAGCACAGGAGCCGGCGCGGGTGCGGCCCCGCGGCGCGCGATCGGGCGGTCTTTGTATTGCCTGCGTTGCCTGGGTTGCCTGCGTTGCCTGCGTTGCTTGTGCCGTTTCGCGCGGCACACGGCGCGAGGCAGGCTCTGCCGTGGACGGTAGCGGGCGAGGGCCCTCATGGGCGCGCTGTGACACCGCGAGCTAATGGGGGCGCCTCCAGATGTCAGGGGGCTCTCAAAGCCTGACGTGTGCAGCTCGCCCGGGACGAGCCCGCCGAGCTCCCGAGGAGACCTCCAGCGGCCGAGCCACCGCCGGCGGATCCTGGCTCAGCCCAGCGCCCCGACAGGCCGCGATGGCGGGCGCGCGGCCCGGACAAGGCCGTTCGAGTCGAGTGTCGAGCGTCGAGCGCTGGAGGCGCAGGCTGTCGAGCAGGTCAGTCGTGGTCTCGTTGACACGATATTTTCGGCATCGACAGAGCGCTGGCCTGGGTCTCCGCTCGGCCTACGGAAACCCACCCTTCGGCTCAAGGGAGATGGGGTGTCCATCTGGCGCCATGTCGTACACCGGACTTGGTGAAGAAATCCCGTCTCATCGAGCCCCGCGAGGGCCGGTTCCACGGGTCATGAAAAGATTCAGTGATCCAGCGGCAAATCAAGCGCATGGGAGTGTTTCGTATCTGGACATGCCAGCGGTCAGGTGACACCGTGTTGTCAGCGAATCGAAGGGAGGCGCTGCGCTGCGTGGAAACGCGCTGAGCGCGACTTCGCCCCCTGAATAACGCTGTACTGGGTGGCCCGTCGAGGCGTCGCGTGCCCCGGCGTACCTGCTGGCGCGAGCCGCGGTGCCGGGGCGGGCCGAGCTCAGACGGACTTACAGACAAGGAGCATGCATATGAGCGCTTTGCACCGGACGCTTGTCCTCGCCTTCATCGCTGGCTGTTCTGTGGTCGGCTGTCTCGGCTCGACCGAGGTCGAGCCGGAGCAGTCCGACGAGGCCTCCGAGCCGGTCGAGGGGGCGATCTGCGATACCGCTCGGGAGGGCGCGGACATCTCGCTCTCGTGTCCGGCCGGGGAGGTCATCACGGCGGTCGACTTCGCGAGCTATGGCACACCTCGCGGGGTCTGCGGCAGCTTCCGCGCGACCTCGTGCAACGCGTCGACGTCGAAGGCGGTGGTGGAGCGCGCGTGCCTCGGGCAGTCGAGCTGCACCGTGACGGCCAACAACGCGACCTTCGGCGATCCGTGCAGGCGGACCACGAAGAAGATGTACGTTCAGGTCGCGTGCGCCCCCTCGGAGCCGGACGGCGGCGAGGGCGGCTCGACGGGCGAGGGCGGCTCGACGGGCGAGGGCGGCTCGACGGGCGAGGGCGGCTCGACGGGCGAGGGCGGCTCGACGGGCGGCGAGGTTTGCGGGAACGGGGTTTGCGGCGCGGGCGAGGACTGCTCGAGCTGCTCGAGCGATTGCGGCGAGTGCTCGACGTGCAGCGGCGCCGGGCCCAGCACGACGCCGCTCGATACCGAGGAGCAGGCGTTTCTTTCCATCATCAACCAGTATCGCGCCGAGAAGGGCCTCGGGGCGCTCTCGGGCTGCACCGCGCTGAGCCGCGCCGCCCAGGGCCACAGCGAGGACATGCGCGATCACAACTACTTCGACCACACGAGCCAGGACGGCCGGTCGCCGTGGACCCGCGCGGCCAACGCCTGTTATGCGTCCGCCGAGAGGACCGCCATGGCCGAGAACATCGCCGCCGGCAACTCGACGGCGCAGAGGACGTTCGACCAGTGGAAGAACTCGGACGGCCACAACAAGAACATGCTCGGGTCTGCCTTCAAGGTCATCGGCATCGGGCGGGCGACCGGAGGCGGGACCTACGGGTCCTACTGGACCACGGTGTTCGGCGGCACCTCGGACGCGAGCTGCAACTAGCGCCGAGCACCCGCGGCGGCAGCCGCCTGCTCGGAGCAGCCTGTCACGCGTGAGGAGTTCTGTCACAGCGGCGAGGCGCGATCTGAGCGCGGTCTGGGCCGGAGGAGGCCCGGGCCGCGCCGCGCGCTGCAGAGGCGGCAACGGCAACCGAGCGCGGCCCGACCATTGCTATGCGCTCCGGTCGGCGGAACGGTGGT
>JAICEP010000211.1 GCA_025924095.1 Sorangium sp. | reverse complement strand
GGGACCGTGGAGCCTGGTGTAACCTCGCGCCCGAAGCCGAGGGCGCATGGAGCAGCAAGAGCCGAGATCCAGGGTGCTCGTCGTCGATGACAACGAGCAGAACCGCGCCCTGGCCCAGGCCACGCTCGAGGACGACGGCTACGAGGTCGTGCTCGCCGTCACGGGCGAGGAGGGGATCCAGCAGTTCGAGCGCCACAAGCCCGATTGCGTGCTGCTCGACGTGCGGATGCCGGGGATGGACGGCTTCACCGTGTGCGCCCGGATCCGCGGCCTGCCCGGGGGCGAGAGCGCGCCGATCGTGTTCCTGACGGCGCTCCGCGACGTCGAGACGTTCGACAGCGCGCTGCGCGCCGGCGGCGACGACTTCCTGACGAAGCCGGTCCGCCCGTCGGAGCTCCTCGCGCGGGTGCAGGCCGCGCTACGGCTGCGCCGGCTCGGCGCGGAGCTGCGCGAGCACGTCGAGCTCGTCCGGCAGCAGCGGGACGCGCTCATGCGCCTCCAGCTCCAGAAGGAGCAGCTCACGGCCTTCGTCGTGCACGATCTGAAGAACCCCGTGAGCAGCATGGACCTGCACGCGCAGTTCCTGCTCCGGGACCGCTCGCTCCCGGAGCAGGCGCGCGACTCCGTGCGGCACGTCCGCGATCAGGCGCGCTCCCTGCTGCGGCTCATCTACAACCTGCTCGACATCAGCAAGAGCGAGGAAGGGAGGCTCGCCCCCGAGCGCGCGCGCGTCGATCTCCGCGCGCTCGTCCTCGAGACGTTCGCCGCGCTCGACCTGCGCGCGAGCTTCCGGTCGCTCGCGCTGCGCGAGGCCGTCGAGGTGCCCGCCGTCCAGGCCGACCCGGACCTGCTGCGCCGCACGCTCGAGAACCTCGTCGAGAACGCCGTCCACCACGCCCCGGCCGGGACCGCGGTGACCGTGAGCGCCGTGAAGGACGGCGCCGCGGTGGAGATCCGCGTGGCGGACGCGGGGTCGGGCATCCCCGCCGAGATGCGCGCGAGGGTGTTCGATCGCTTCGTTCAGCTCGGCGGCGAGGATCCGGTCGTCCACCGCGCCGGCCGCGGCCTCGGGCTCGCGTTCTGCAGGATGGCCGTCGAGGCGCACGGCGGCACCCTCCGGATCGAGGACAACGCGCCCGGCGCCATCTTCTGCGTGAGGCTCCCCGATGACCCTTGAACGCTCCTCCATCGACCGCCTGTCTCCCTCCGGCCAGGCGCCCCACGGGCCCGGAGCTCCGCCGCTCGACGACGGCACGTTCCGCCTGCTCATCGACGCGGCGCCCGACGCCATGGTGGTCGTCGACGAGCAGGGACGCATCGTGTTCGTCAACGTCCAGACCGAGCGGATGTTCGGCTACGCGCGCGGCGAGCTCCTCGGGCAGGCCATCGAGATCCTCCTCCCGGAGCGCTTCCAGCGGGCGCACGTCGCCAACCGCTCGGCGTTCATCGCCGCGCCCAAGGCGCGCCCGATGGGGTCGGGGGTGGAGCTGTTCGGCCGCCGGAAGGACGGCGGCGAGTTCCCGGTCGAGATCAGCCTCAGCCCGCTGACGACCGAGCGGGGCACGCTCGTCTCGAGCGCCATCCGCGACATCAGCGACCGCAAGCGGGTCGACCTCACGATGCGGCGGCTGGCCGCGATCGTCGACTCCTCCGAGGACGCCGTCATCGGCGAGGCGCTCGACGGGCGCATCGCCAGCTGGAACCGGGGGGCACAGGCGATCTTCGGCTACACCGCCGAGGAGATGATCGGCAAGCCCCTCACCGCGCTCTCCCCGCCGGGGCGGGAGGACGAGGTGCCGCGGATGCTCGATCGGCTCAGGCGCGGCGAGCACATGGATCACTTCGAGACGGTGCGCAGGCGCAAGGACGGCAGGGACATCGACGTCTCGATCACCCTCTCTCCGATCTACGACGCGATGGGCAAGGTCGTCGGCACCTCGAAGGTGGCCCGCGACATCAGCGAGCGAAGGCGCCTGGAGGCCGAGGCGAAGCGCACGACCGACCTCCTGCGGAGCGCGGTGGAGAGCATCCAGGGCGCGTTCGCCGTGTTCGACGCGCAGGATCGGCTCGCGCTCTGCAACAGCGTGTACCGGCACTGGCTCGGCGCGCGGGTGAGCGGCCCCATCATCGGGCGGAGCTATGATGAGCTCATCGACGAGGGCATCGCCGCGGGGCTGTTCGCCCTCGGCGGCGAGCCCCAGGCCGACTTCCGCGGGAGGCTGCTCGCCTACCACGCCGAGCCGAACGGCACGCTCGATCTCTGCACGAACGACGGGCGCAGCCTGCGCGCGACCGAGCGCCGCACGGCCGAGGGCGGGACCGTGTGCACCCTCTGGGACATGACCGGCGACGTGCAGCGCGCCGAGGAGCTCCGCAAGGCGCGGGCCCTCGCCGAGGCCGCCAGCTCCGCGAAGAGCGAGTTCCTCGCCTCGATGAGCCACGAGCTCCGCACGCCGCTCAACGCGATCCTCGGCTTCGCGCAGCTGCTCCAGCGCGACCGGAAGACGCCGCTCACCGACCGCCAGAAGGAGCGGATAGAGCACGTCCTGAAGGGCGGCGAGCACCTGCTCAAGCTCATCGACGACATCCTGGACCTCTCGCGCATCGAGGCCGGCCGCGTGACCGTGTCGATCGAGCCGGTGAACGTCCCCGAGGTGCTGGACGAGGTGAAGACCACGCTCGACCCGATGGCCCAGCGCGCCGGGATCCAGATCGCCCTCGCGCCCCTGCCCGCGGAGCTCCCGAAGATCACCGCGGATCGCACGCGCTTCGCGCAGATCCTCATGAACTACGGGTCGAACGCGATCAAGTACGGCCGGAGGGGGGGTCGCGCCACGATCGCCGTGTCGATGCCGGAGGACGGCGTCGTGAGGATCTGCGTGGCGGACAACGGCGTCGGCATCCCGCGAGAGCAGCACGCGAAGCTCTTCCAGCCCTTCCAGCGCGCCGGCCAGGAGACAGGGCCGATCGAGGGGACCGGGATCGGCCTCGCCATCAGCAAGCGGCTCGCGGAGCTCATGGGCGGCGGCGTCGGCTTCCACAGCGTGCCGGGCGAAGGGTCCGAGTTCTGGATCGAGCTCCCGGCGCACGAGGAGCTGCCGCAGGTCGCCGCCCCGGAGCAGGCCGACGCGCGCGCGGAGGGGTCGCCGCTCGCCGGGCCCGGCGGCGTCCGGCATTCGGTCCTCTACGTCGAGGACAACCCGTCGAACATCGCGTTCATGGAGGAGCTCATCTCCGAGCTCGAGCGCGTCCACCTGATCACCGCGCCGAACGCCGAGATCGGCATCGAGCTCGCGCGGTCGCGGCGGCCCGAGGTCGTCATCATGGACATCAACCTCCCCGGGATGAGCGGCTACGAGGCCATGCGCAGGCTCGAGGAGTGGCCGGAGACGCGCGACATCCCCGTGATCGCGCTCAGCGCGGCGGCGATGGCCCGGGACACCCGCCGCGCCGAGCAGGCCGGGTTCTACCGCTACCTGACCAAGCCGGTGAGGGTCGACGAGCTGACCTCCGTCCTCGAGGAGATCCTCGTCCAGGCGGCGCACTGACGGCGGCCGGCGCCTACCGCGCCGCCCAGACGGCGAGGAGGGCGTACGCGATCGCCACGGCCTGGATGACCGCGAAGCTCAGGAGGCCGGCCGGCAGGAAGTCGAAGAAGCCGAACCGGATGGGCCGGCCGTCGACGTCCCGCAGATCGGCCCGCTCGGTGAGCGCCTGCGCGAGCGGGCCCGACGTCGCGGCGGTCAGGAAGAGCGAGCTGCCCGCGCAGACCGACAGGGCGAGGCCGACATAGACGGCGGGCCCGGGCAGCCGCTGGGCGAGCGACTCGGCCACGTCGAGCAGCGCCGCCATGCTGGGGCCCGCCGAGAACAGCCCCGTGAGCACGCCGGCGAGGACGAGGAACGCGACGAGCTGGAGCGACGGCGCGACCGGCAGCCGCTCCAGCGAGCGCGAGATCTCCTCGAAGAGGCCGGTGCCCCGCACCGCCGCGACCATCACGAAGAGCGAGAGCAGGAAGAGCACCGCCTCGATGTCGAGCCCCGTCCTCGCGAGCCGCTCGCCGTGCCTGCGCGCCATGAGCAGCGCCGCGCCGGCGCCGAGCCAGCACACGAGCTCCGGGCCGACGCCGAGCTCGGCGGGCAGGAACAGCCAGGCGACCACCATCGCGGCGAGCGACGCCGCCGCCGGCACGAGGAGGCGCCGATCGACGCGCACCCGCCGGTGCAGCGCCTCGACCGCCGCGCGCGTGAGCCGCGCCGAGACCGGATCGCGCGGCACGCCCGCGGCCGGGCGCACCACGACGCGCACGACGAGGAGCAGGACGGCGAGCGCGAAGAACGTCGCCGGGGCGGCGCGCGAGAGGTAGCCCCCGAACGTCATGCTGCCCCGGCCGAGCAGCAGGATGGCCGGGAAGTCGCCGATCGGCGTGGCGGCCCCGCCGAGGTTGCAGGCGACGAGCAAGAGGCCGAGCAGCCAGGAGACGTACCGCTGCCGCGTGCCCATGAGCCGGAGCAGCACGTGCAGCACCGGCAGGACGAGCACGAGCGCCGTGAGGTTGTTGACGACGCCGCTCACGAGGTACATCGCGATCGAGAACACGAGCAGGACGCGGAAGGGCTCGGCGCCGCTCAGCCGCGTCGCCGCGACGGCGAGGCGATCGAAGAGCCGCGAGGCGGCGAGGAGCTGGGACAGGAGCCCCAGCGTCACGAGGATGACGAGCACGTCCCACGGCACCTCGGCGAGCAGGCGCTGCGTGGTCGCGACCCCGAGCAGCGTCGACGCGAGGCAGGCGAGGGCCGCGCCGCCCGTCACGACGAGCACGCGGCGCGACGGCAGGAGCGCCTGAAGCAGGAGCGCGCCGAGCAGGAGGGTGACGAGCGCGGCCTGGGGCGCCGTCACGTCGCCTCGCGCGCGGGCGCGGGCGCGCGAGGCTGGCCCGCGCCGGCGGCGGCCTCGGGCGCGGGCGGGGCCGGCCCCACGAGGCACGAGAAATCGCCCGCGCACGTCTCGACCATCCAGCGCGGGTACACCGTCATGGGCTGGCCGAGGATGTCCCAGCCGATCAGCGAGCGGAACTGGGTCCGCACGTCGGGGCCCGAGACGCGCAGCCACGAGGGGCTCACGTGCGCCGCGTGCCCGTCGGTGCCGTAGACGAAGGTGAGCAGCGCGCTCCGCCGCCCGGCCCAGCGGTGGAGCTCGGACAGCCCCACCGGCTCCATGAGCCCGTCGTAGTTCGCGAGCACCCGGCGGAAGTCCGGGTCGAGCCCGCCCGCGTCGGTGACGAGGCCCGCCTCGACGCCGGAGAGCCGCGGCACGAGCACGTCGAGGGCGTCGGCCTCCAGCCCCACGACGAGCAGCCGGGTCACGCCGCGGAGCGCGTCGAGGACGCCCGCGGGGTCGAGCGGCGCCTCGGCGCGGCCGGAGAGCCACTGCTCGGCGACGAAATCGAGGACGGGGAACTCGCGCCCGAGCTTGTCGCGGGCCTCGCGGACGAGCGGGGCGCCGCCTTCGCCCATCAGCTCGCGCAGGAACAGCCGCGCCGCCGAGCGCATGCCCAGCTCGGCGGCCACCATCCGGAACGCCTGTCCGAGCGCCGGCGGCAGCGCCATCAGGCCGGCTCCACCCCGGCGCGGGCGCGCGCCGCGCGCGCGAAGAGGGCGTCGAGCAGGCAAACCATGGCGGCGTTGGCGAGCGCGTGGTGCGGCGGGCCGTCGGTGAGGCAGTCGACGAGCGCGGCGAGCTTCGGCGAGCCCTCCGGGGCGAGGCGCGTCAGCGGCGCGAGCGGGATGGCCAGCGGGTAGTCGTGATCGCTGCCGCGCGCGAGGTGCGGCGGCAGGCGGATCGGGACGGGCAGCGACTCGCCGCGCGGGGCGCCGCCCTCGTCCGGACCGAGCTCCTCGAGCAGGAGGCCGAGCAGGCAGAGCAGCGCATAGCTCGCGCCGCGGTGATGGATGGGGCCCTCCCCGACGATGCACCGGACCACGAAGGCGCGCTCCTCCGCGTCGGGCATCCAGGGGGCGAGGAGCGCATCGAGCCTGGCGGGGCGGATGAAGGCGGACACCGCGGACGAGGGCAACGGAGCGTGGCGCGGGCGGTGGTCGCGAGGCGGTCGGGACGGAGGCATGGGAGCGTCCGAGCGTAGCTGCTCGGAACGGCCCGGATCCAGGCCTGATCTCGCGCGTCCCGCGCGAGGCCGGCGGCCGCCTCACGGCGCCAGCAACGCCTGCAGCGCCCAGCCCATCAGCCCTGCCAGCAGGACATGACACGTTGTTATCCCACGCAGAGCCCGCTCGCCGGCCAATACAGGATCTGCGGCGAGGCCGATTTCGCTCGACGATGCCGCGGCCTTTCGGCGTAGCGTGGCTGTATGACCCTGCGACGCGATCATGTCCTCTCCTGCACAACGCTCCTGCTCATCGCGTGTGGACTGGCCGGCTGCGGCAAGGCCTCCACGCGACCTGCGGCGGCGCCGGAGGCCGCGGCGGCGGCCGAGCCGCTCACGCTCAGGCGATCGGCGGACGACATCCTCCTCGCGGCGAAGCTGCCGCCCGAGACCGCGCCGCGCGCGTCGCTCGAGATCCACCGCCTCGACGCTTACGCGGTGTGCAACGCGGCGCAGGTGCGCCTCTCCGCCAGCGTGAACGTGAACGCGAGCGCCGGCGCCGGGCCGAGCGCGCTCACGCTGTCGAGCCTCGTCATCGGCGGCCTGGGGCTCACGGGCGGCATCGTCACCACGGCGCTCGCCGCGGGCCTGGAGGCGCCGCCGATCCCGGCGGGCACGCCGTCGCTCCCGGACGCCGAGCCACCGGACATCGAGGGCAAGACCGGCGTCCTCGTGGCGGGCGTCCTCACCGGCGTCGTCGTCGTGGGGGCGGTGGTCGGCACGCTCCTGCTCGCCGGAGGCGACGACGACGACGACGGGCGCAAGGGCAAGCTCGACCTCGGCGCCGGCGGCCCCGGCATGCGCGGGCTCCGCGACGCCATCCGCGACTTCGAGGCGTCGTGCCCGGACGAGCCGGCAGAGGACGCCCTCACCTTGTGCATCGACAAGGCGCGCGCCCTCCGCAAGACCTGCGCAGCCCGGTAACGCGGACAGCGGTTGCTCGACGCGACATCTCGACCTTCCGGCGCAGAGTCGAATAGCCTCACGAGCACCACGCAACCCGCGCGGGGACGAGCAGCAGCCCCGCGGGCCCCGCCGCTCGACCCGCGCTTCCGCGCGTGGCCGCGCCGCACGACCCCGAGGAACGAATGAAGCGCATCCATCTGTTCGAGCTCGAAGACTTCAGCTGGTTTCCAGGGTGGCTACGGTCCTGCATGACCCGCCTGATCGTGACCATGCACAGGGCGCTGGGATCGAGCGACGAGCTGGCGGAGCTCCTCGCCAGAGCGCTGAAGGAGTCGAGCTCGACCCGCATCGTCGACCTCTGCTCCGGGAGCGGGGGCCCGATGCTCGATGTCCTGGAGCGCCTGAACAAGAAGCCCGGGCTCGAGGGCGTCACGCTGACGCTCACCGATCTCTATCCCAGCGCGGAGGCGGCGAGGAGCATCAACGCCCGGGAGGGGAGCAACGTATCGTATCGGACGAGCCCGGTCGACGCCACGGAGCTGAGCGGCGAGACGGCGGGGCTCAGGACCCTGGTCAGCAGCTTCCATCACATGCGGCCGGAGAGCGCGAGAAAGATCCTCGAGTCGGCCCAGAAGAGCAGACAGCCGATCTGCATCTTCGAGATCAGCGACAACAGCTTTCCGGCGTTTCTCTGGTGGACGGCCCTGCCGGTCAATTTCCTGATGTGCCTCCTCATCACGCCCCTGGCGAGGCCCGTGACGGCGCGGCAGCTCGTCTTCACCTACCTCCTCCCGATCATCCCGCTGTGCTTCGCCTGGGATGGGGCGGTCTCGAACGCGAGGACCTACACGCTCGGCGACCTGGACGAGCTGCTGCGAGGGCTCGGAGATGAAGGTTACCGGTGGGAAAAGGGGGTGATCGGCGGCAGGATGAAGAAGATCTATCTGCTCGGCATTCCCACCCGGCGCGCCGGCTCCGGCGACTGAGCCGCTCCGACGCGGACGAACCGGTATGTACGGGTCGTAAGACTGCGGCGTTTGCCGGCGGGCGCCGCCGGAGCCGCCGCGTCGCTGTCGTACGATCCGGAGATCGGGTTAAGGCGAAGCCCTGGTCCGCGTTCCGGATTGCCCCCTACTATCCACGTGCGTTCATCGATGTAACGTGGGATGCGCAACCGCGCGCTGACTGTCCGGTTGCGGAGGGGAGTACGATGACCGAAGCGAATGGATCGCTTGGTTCGCTGGACGATTTCATCGCACACTCTACAGAGATGCTGTTCGTCGCGAGGGGCGACGGCGCGCTGCTGCGATGGAGCGACGCGCTGGGCCGGGCCATCGGACCTGCGCTCGCGCAAGGGACCCCGTTGACCGAGCTCTTCCACCCGGAGGACCGCTGCACGCTCACGGCGCGGTGGGAGCAGGTCCGCGGGAGCGCCGCCCCCGTCCAGGTCCACGGCCGGATCATGAGCGCGGAGCGCAGCTACCGGCCGTTCTCGTGCTTCGTGCGCGGCTCGCGCGCGGATGGGCTCGTTTACGGCTCGTTCCGCGACGCGCCTCCCGGCGACGGCGTCCTCGACGAGCTGGTCCGGCTGAGGGATCGGGACCGGATCCTCGGCGCGCTGATCAACGCCCTCCCGATGGTGGTCTGGGCCATCGACTCGGAGGGAACGTACACCTGCCACGAAGGCAAGGGGCTCGATGCCGCCGGTCATCAGCCTGGACAGCACGTCGGAAAGAACATCTTCGAGCTTTACGGCGACCTCGCGGGCGGCATCGAGCGCGCGCTGGCCGGCGAGGCGGTGCACGGGCTGGCCGAGGTCCACGGCTGCGTATGGGAGAACTGGATGGTCCCGCTCTCGGAGTCCGCGGGGCGCGTCCGCTCCGTCATCGGGTTCTCGCTCGACGTGACGGAGGGCCAGCGCGCGCAGCTGGCCCTCCAGACGAAGCTCGACGTGATCGAGGCGCAGCAGCGGGTCATCCGGGAGCTCGCGGCGCCGATCATCGAGGTGTGGGACGGCGTCCTGGCGCTGCCCATGATCGGCGTCGTCGACAGCGCGAGGACGGCCGAGGCGATGGAGAGCCTGCTCGAGGCGATCTCCAGCCGCTCGGCGCGCTACGCGGTCCTGGATCTCACCGGCGTGCAGGTGGTGGACACGAAGGTCGCGGATCACCTGATCAAGCTCGTGCGAGCCATCCAGCTGCTCGGCGCCGAGGGGATCATCTGCGGCATTCGCCCGAACGTGGCGCAAACGATGGTGGCGCTGGGGCTCGACCTCAGCGCCATCGTGACCAAGGCCAACCTGCGGGCCGGCCTCACGTACTGCATGCGGCGATTGAACGCGCGCGCGCCGACGCCGCGCACGAGCCCGTGAGCGCCCCGGCTGGCTGAGCTCAGAACAGCTGGACGTCGTCGAGCTCGATGCCGAGCGGCTGCCCCGGGAGGGTGCGCCAGTTCAGGTTCATGACCGCCCACGGCTCGAACGGCGTCGGCGTGCCCCACCCCTGCTGCATCAGCTGCCACCAGTACAGCTCGATGGTGACCCACTCCGTTCCGACCCCGAGATCGATTCCGTGGCTGTCGAAGCAATCCGAGCAGAACCCGCCCTCGGGCGTGGTGAGGAGCGTGCCGATCTCGAAGCGAACCGGAGCGCCATGGGAACGGACGTTGAAGCGGATGCCCTGGAACCCCGACACGTCGACGGGCCAGCTATCGAAGGTGAGCATGACGCCGGCGCCCGACGCGGACGGCCCCCCCGGGGAGTGAGCTCCGAGCGCCGTCGACCCGAAAGGCCCCGGCACGGGGAGCAAATCGACCGGGATGGGCCCGTCGCCGTACGTCACCCACGGCCCGGTGTACGGCGGCAAGCGGCTGGCGTACGGCGGGGAGCTGAAGAAATCGCCGTCCTCGAAGTCCTCGATGAGGAGGCCCGACGTCGCGCAGAAGGGCAGCCACCCGCAGTCCAGATCGCTGCAATCCGCGAGCCCGTCCCCATCGTCATCGTAGCCGTTGCTGCAGGCCACATCGGTGTACTCGCCCCACGGCGCGCAGGAGGGCTGCCCCTGGCACTCCGGATCGCTGCAATCGGCGTAGCCGTCCCCGTCGTCATCGTAGCCGTTGCTGCAGGCCGCATCGGTGTCCTCGCGCCACGGTACGCAGAAGGGTTGCCACTGGCACTCCGGGTCGCTGCAATCGGCGTAGCCGTCCCCATCGTCATCGTAGCCGTTGCTGCAGGCCACATCGGTGTACTCGCCCCCCGGTGCGCAGTAGGGCTGCCACTGGCAGTCCGGGTCGCTGCAATCGGCGTAGCCGTCCCCGTCGTCATCGTAGCCGTTGCTGCAGGCCACATCGGTGTCCTCGCGCCACGGCACGCAGAAGGGCTGCCACTGGCAGTCCGGATCGCTACAATCCGCGTAGCCGTCCCCATCGTCATCGTAGCCGTTGCTGCAGGCCACATCGGTGTCCTCGC
>JAICEP010000210.1 GCA_025924095.1 Sorangium sp. | reverse complement strand
GTCGCGCGCTGCAGCCTCAACGTGGGTACGGCGTGCCACCAGTCGGGCGAGCTGGGCGAGGCGCTCGCCGCTTACGAGCGCGGGGCGCGGCTCGCGTCGGCCCTGGGCCAGGCGGACCTTGTCCTCGTGCTCGACTTCGATCTGGCGAAGCTCTGGGCGGACGTGGGGGCGTTCGAGCGGGCCGCCCGCGTGGCCTCCCGGGTGGAGGCGGAGGCCGCGCGGCGGGGGGCGCCGTTCTTCGCGGCGGCCGCGGCGTCGGTGCTCGGGGACTGCGCGCTCGCGGCGGGCGACGCCGAGGAGGCGGCGCGCTGCTTCGAGCGGTCGCGGGGCGGCTTCGAGGCGCAGGGCGCGCAGCGCGAGGTCGTGGAGGAGGAGCTGGAGCTCTGCCGGGCGCACCTCGCGCGGGGCGCGCTGGGCGACGCGCGCGCCGCGCTGGCCCGGGCGCGCGAGCACGGGGCGGTCCGGGAGGCGCCCGACCTCGGCGCGCGCGCGGCGCTGCTCGAGGGGCGGCTCGCGCTGCTCGACGGCGAGGGCGACGGCAACCCAGGTCAGGCCGGCCTCAACCTGGGTCAGGCCGCCAACCTCAACCCCGGTCAGCCCAACCCCGGTCAGCCCAACCCCGGTCAGGACCTCGCCGCGGCCCAGGAGCTCCTCGAGCGCGCCCTCGGCCTCGCCGAGCGCGCGGCCCAGCCCGACCTCGTCGCGGACGTCCGCCTCGCGCTCGCCGACGCCGCAGAGCTCGCGGACGCGCCCGTGGCCGCGGCGGCGCAGCGGGAGCGCGCGACCGCCGCCTGGAGCGCCATGGCGCGCTCGCTCCCGGAAGCGCTCCAGCACGCCTTCTGGATGCACCCCCGCCGCCGCGCCGCCCGGCCCGCGCCGGCCGAGGCAGCGGCGCCGCCCGGGGCCGCCGACGCGCAGGCGCAGCCCGCGGCGGAGCGCGCGGCCAAGCTCGAGCGGCTCCTCGCGATGTTCCGGAAGCTCAACTCCTCCGTCGAGATCGCCGACATCCTCGCGATGGCCATGGACGCCGCGATCGACCTCACCGCCGCGGAGCGCGGGTTCCTGCTGCTCGAGCAGCCGGGCGGCGAGCTGCGCGTGACGGTCGCGCGCAACGTCGACCGCGAGAAGGTCGGCAGGAGCCACCTCAAGTTCAGCTACAGCATCGCCGAGCGCGCCATCGCGACGCAGGAGCCCGTGGTCACCGTCGACGCGCAGGACGACCCGCGGTTCCGCGAGCACGCGTCGGTGCACGCCATGCGGCTCCGGTCCGTGATCGCCGTGCCGATCCGCTCGCCGGACGGCGTGCTCGGCGCGCTCTACCTCGACAACCGCTTCCGGCGCGCGCGCTTCGCCCCCGACGACGTCGACCTGCTCCTCGCCTTCGCCGACCAGGTCGCGCTCGCGCTGCGCAACGCGCGCCTCGTCGACGACCTGCGCCGCCGCACCGTGGAGCTCGAGGCCGAGCGGCGCCGCGTCGAGGAGCTCCTGCGCGGCCAGGCCGCCGAGATCGACCGGCTGCAAGAAGAGGTGCTCGTCCGCCAGCAGGCCCTGGAGCACCGCTACGACTACGGCGCCATCGTGGGGCGCGGCCCCGCGCTCCGCGCCGTGTTCGCGACGCTCGACCGCGTGGTCGACACGCCGGTCAGCGTGCTCGTGACCGGCGAGAGCGGCACCGGCAAGGAGCTCGTCGCGCGCGCCATCCACTTCGCCGGCCCGCGCAAGAGCGGCCCGTTCATGGGGATCAACTGCGCCGCGCTCCCCGCCGCGCTGCTCGAGTCGGAGCTCTTCGGGCACGTCCGCGGCGCCTTCACGGGGGCCGACCGGGACCGGACCGGCCTCGTGGTCGCGGCGCGCGGCGGCACGCTGTTCCTCGACGAGCTGGGCGAGATGCCGCTCGAGGTGCAGGCGAAGCTGCTCCGGGTGCTCCAGGAGCGGGAGGTGCGCCCGGTCGGCAGCGCCGAGGCCGTGCGCGTGGATTTCCGCCTCGTCTGCGCCACGAACCGCGATCTGCTCGCCGAGACCGCGCGCGGGCGCTTCCGCGAGGACCTCTACTACCGCGTCGCGGTGGTGCAGATCCGCCTGCCGCCGCTGCGCGACCGGCTGGAGGACCTGCCGGAGCTCGCGCTCCACTTCGTGCGCCGCGCCGCCGAGCAGCTCGGCCGCCCGGCCCCGCAGCTCTCCCGCGAGGCGCTGCGGCGCCTCGGCCAGCACCGCTGGCCGGGCAACGTGCGCGAGCTGGTGAACGTGATCACGAAGGCGGTCGTGTTATGTGACGGCCGCAGGATCAGCCCCGGCGACGTGGATCTGCCCCGCGCGCGGGAAGGCAGCGGCCGCGGCGCGCCGCGCCCCCTCCAGGACGAGCGCGCCGCGCTGCTCGCGGCGCTCGAGGGCACCGGCTGGAACGCGCTGCAGGCCGCGCGCGAGGCGGGCATGTCGAGGGCGACCTTCTACCGGAAGCTGCGGCGTCTCGGGATCCACCGTCCGACAGAACGTCCAGCGGACCGCTCAGCGGAGCGCCCGGCAGAGCACCCGAGCGACCGCCCGGCGAGCCCTCGCGACGACTGAGCGCCTCCGCGCGCAGGTCCGTGTCCGCCGCAGGCATAACAGCGCACCTCGGTTTCGTCCGAGAAGTCAAGCTCTCCTGACTTGGCGCGGCCGGCACGGGGCAGTTCGCCTCACCTGGGGCAGTCCCGCCTCGATCCACGCAGAGGCCACGCATGAGGCCACGCATGAGACTGCCAGTCGCTTCGCGTCGCTGCCACGCGCGCGGGCGACGCGTCCACGGTGCAGCGCGACAAATACAACTCATGATCAGAAGTGACGGGGTTCATGGTCCGCCCCGACCGCAGCCGTGCACCGACAGGCGCCCTCTGCCCGAGGTGGCCCGGGCCTTGCGAGGGCACCGGGTCATGGACACAGTGAAACTCTTCTTCATGACGTCTCTCTCGATCGCTGCGGCGGTCGGCTGCGACAGAGCAGAAGGCACGCCTCGTTCGGACAACAACACCGCGACGGTGCCGGGTGAGGTCGCCCAGCGGGCGAACAACCCGACGCCGGCGGCCGCCGACAACACGGACAAGAACGATCGCGATCGCGACCCGGCCGCGCTGACCCCCGGGGATCAGGGCGAGAACGAGGCCGACCGCACGATCACGCAGAAGATCCGTCAGGCGGTGGTCGCGAGCGACGCGCTGTCGATGAACGCCAAGAACGTCAAGATCATCACGAGCGGGCAGGTCGTCACGCTGCGCGGCCCGGTGAAGAGCGACAAGGAGAAGGCCGACATCGCCGCGATCGCGCAGGGGATCCCGGGCGTCCAGCGGGTCGATAACCAGCTCGAAGTTGACGTTGACTGAACCAGTCCGAAAGGAAGACACCATGGCAACAAAGAAAGCGGTCCTGGGCCTCGTGAGCACGCTCGCTCAGGCAGACATCATCGTCGGCGAGCTCCAGCGCGCCGGCTTCATGACCAGCGATATCTCGGCGCTGTTCCCCGACAAGCACGGGACGCGGGACTTCGCGCACGAAAAGAACACGAAGGCGCCCGAGGGCGCGACCGCGGGCGCCAGCGCGGGCGGCGCGCTCGGCGGGACCATCGGCCTGCTCGCCGGCATCGGCGCGCTCGCCATCCCCGGGCTCGGCCCCTTCATCGCGGCCGGCCCGATCATGGCGGCGCTGAGCGGCGCTGCGGCGGGCGCGGCGGTCGGCGGCGTGACCGGCGCCCTCATCGGGCTCGGCATCCCCGAGGTCGAGGCCAAGCAGTACGAGGGCAAGATCAAGGGCGGCAACATCCTCATCTCCGTCCACGTCGAGGACAGCAACGAGCGCGCGCTCGCCAAGCAGGTCCTGGAGCGGGGCGGCGCGACCGACGTCGCGGTCCTCAGCGAGGAGGGCATCTCGTCGAAGCAGCGGGCGCTCGCCTGAGCGTGACGCCCTGACGCAACACGTGACCTCGGGCAGCTGCCCGCCGGACGCCCGGCGTCAGGCGGGCAGTCGCTCGAGGTCGACCTCGTCCGACGGCGTGATGTCGGCCTTGAGGAAGCGCTGCATCTGGCGGAGCGCATAGCCGTTGTCTTCCTCGCTCTCCGAGGCGATGCAGTCCGACGGGACGAGCAGCCGGTAATCGCGCATGTAGGCGTCGTTCGCCGTGAACAGGACGCAGATGTTCCCCGCCATGCCGGTGAGGATCAGCGTCTGCACGCCGAGCGACTCGAGCAGGATCTCCAGCGTGGTGCCGTAGAAGCCCGAGTGCTTGGGCTTGAGCACGAAATAATCGTCCTCTCCGGGCCGCAGCAGCGCTGCGATTTCCCGGCCGCGGGTGCCCTCCTCGAGGCAGTGCTCGATCTGCCGGTGGAAGTTGGATTGCCAGCGGCCGAAGTTGTCGTTCACGTAGACCGTGGGGATGCCGGCGTCGCGACACCGCTGCTTCAGCGCGCGGATGCGGTGCGCCATCGGGAGGGCATGGGCCAGCAGCCGGTCACCTTCCGGGAAGTCCAGGTCGTTGATGACGTCGATGAGGAGGAGCGCGGTCCGGCTGTTGTCCGGCGCAGCTCCGTGGAGGTCGTGGGCCCGGCGCGGCATGTCGATGGCTGTTTATACAGCGGGCCCAGACGAGCGGGGCAGCAATCGCCACGCCCGAGGCCCGCTGTGGCGAAACGCGACGCCGGCCCCGGCGGCGCCGCGGCGCGGCCGACGCCGAGCGGCCGGGACGGGCGCGACGCGCGGGCTCGAGCCGTCGGCCGCCGGCTTGCATCGTCTCCTGTCACGTACCTGAAACGGACCTCTTGGGTCGCCTCTTGGGTCGCCTCTTGGGTCGCCTCTTGGGTCGAAGGAGAGCGCATGCCTCGCAGCATCTGGAAAGGGAGTATCAGCTTCGGGCTCGTGCAGATCCCGGTCGCCCTCTACGCCGCGGAGGAGCCCAACGAGCTCCACTTCACGCAGCTCGACAGGCGCAACATGACGCCGATCCGCTACGAGCGCGTGAACCGGGAGACCGGGGAGCCGGTGAGCTGGGACGATATCATCCGCGGCTATCCCTACGAGAAAGGCGAGTATGTCGTCATGTCCGACGAGGACCTGCGCCGCGCGAACGTGGAGGCGACGCAGACCGTGGATATCCTCGACTTCGTCGATGCCTCGGAGATCGACCCGATGTACTACGAGAAGCCGTACTACCTCGCCCCCGCGTCGCCGAACAGCAAGAAGAAATCGTCGGTCACGGCGTACGTGCTCCTGCGCGAGGCCCTGCGGAAGACGGGCAAGGTCGGGATCGCGAAGGTCGTGATCCGGACGCGCGAGCACATCGCCGCGGTGCGGCCGCACGGCCGCGCGCTCGTGCTGAACCTGATGCGGTTCGCGCACGAGCTCCGCTCCGATGAGGAGCTCGCCCTGCCCGAGATGGATATCGAGGGCAAGGGGCTCGGCAAGCGAGAGCTCGAGATGGCGGAGCGGCTCGTGGCCGAGATGGCCACCGAGTGGAAGCCGGAGAAATACAAGGACGAGTACCGCGACGACGTGATGAAGCTCATCGAGAAGAAGGTGAAATCCGGCCAGACCACGACGCCCGCGGAGCCCGAGGAGGAGGCGGACCACCGCCGCGACACCGGCACGGTCGACCTCATCGCGCTGCTCAAGAAGAGCCTCGGCCAGAAGGGCGCGAAGCTTGCCAACGTCGCAAACGACGACAAGCGGGCCGACGACGCCGGCTCGAAGGTGCGAAAAGCAGCGACCCCGAAGAGAAAGGGGAGCGGCTCGCGCCGGGCCGCGTGATGCCACACGGCTCGCCTCGTAACGATTCGTGAGAATTCATGACAATACCGGCCTGCGCAGGCGTCGCATGGTAGCGCGCCGCGCTGCGACGCCGAGAACGAGCCCACATGCAGCCCGTCGGCCTGACCGGCGGCGCTCGGGATGATAGAACGAGCTCATGCGCCTCAAGTATCCTGCGGATGTCACGGCCGCATTTCTCGAGCTGCAGGAGCAGCCCGAGCTCACGGCGCAGAAGCCGGCTGGCGCCGCCAGCGCCGCCCCCGACGCGGCGTCGCCGACCCCCTTCGCGACGGTCCTGACCGAGCTCATCGAGACGATGTTCTTCGCGTCCATGGCGACGGAAGAGGGGCGGCTGAACCCGGTCGGCATCGTGTTCGCCGAGAGCCTCGCCGACCTCGAGCTCGACGAGCCCGCGTGGGATCTCGTGCGCTTCGGCTCCGCCATGGCGTTCGACGTGGAGCACGTGGCCAACTTCGCCTCCGCGTGCGCATGGCCGCGCTCCTTCCTGTCCGTGGTGCCGCTCGACGGGTCGCTCGTGATCGCCGGCATCGCGACGCCGCACGGCCGGCGTTCGTTCGACAGCGATCAGCTCGTGCGCATCGTCGTCCCGAAGCCCGGTGTCGTGGCCGTCTACCGCGGTGAGTGGGAGATCGTCCGCTACGAGCGCGGCGCCGTGCGGACATGGATGTCCAAGAGCCGGCCGCAGCTGGACTCCATCGCGAGGACCGTCCTCGGGGACCACGGCAGGCCGCTCGTCCGCCAGGTGCGCAGCTATCTCCTCCGCATCGTCGACGGGATGGTCGAGCTCGGGCGCGGCGGGCTCGTCGCCGTCCTGGGCCCGGGCGAAGGCCTGCCGCAGCTCTTCGGCGAGGAGGGGAATCAGCTCGACACCGAGGTCAAGCGGCTGGATCCCGCCCTGTGCCTCGGCGCGGCCATCCTCGACGTCCACGAGAGCCATCCGCCGAGCGAACGGCGGCAGGCGCACGGAAAGCAGCCCGCGACACCCGTGCAGGCGCGCGGCTCGGACCACGCGATCAAGGGCGCCGAGCGCATCAACCGGCTGCTCGACCTCATCGTGCGGCTGACGACCGTCGACGGCGCGGTGGTGATGAGCCATCCCCTCGACGTGCTCGCGTTCGGGGCGAAGCTGCCCCCGCCGAGGGCGATCATCTCCGAGGTCTTCGCCGCGACCCCCGACCAGAGGATGGATGCGAGCCTGAGCCTCGACGCGCGCGGCACCCGCCACCGCGCGGCGGCGGCGTTCGTGGCGGGGTACCCGGAGCGGATCGCCTTCATCGTCTCCCAGGACGGCAACGCGGCCACGTTCCAGGAGATCGAGGGAAAGGTCGTTTACTGGCCGCTCTGACGGGCGCGACGCGCGACGTCACCCGCCGTCAGAGGTGCCGCACGATGGCCGCGGGCATCTCGTCGATCGACGCCTGCGCCGCGGCGAGCCCGGCCTCCAGCACGCGGCGGGGCATGCCGTAGACGACGCAGGACGACTCGGCCTCCACGAGGATCTTCCCGCCGGCCTTGTGGATCGCCCGGGACCCCTCCAGGCCGTCGTCCCCCATGCCCGTCAGCACGACCCCGAGGACGCCCGACCCGAACTCGGCCGCGGCGCTCGCGAAGAGCAGATCGACCGACGGGCAATAAAGGGACGCCCTGACCGCCTGGGCGAAGCGGACGCTGGCGCGCTCCCGCTGGCGCCGGACCTCGAGGTGCGTCCCCCCGCGCGCGATGACCGCGAGCCCGGGCCGGAGCTGGAGATCGTCCGACGCCTCGACGATCGAGAGCGCGCTCCCGTCGTTGAGGCGGCGCGACAGCGACTCCGTGTAACCCGGGGGGATGTGCAGCGCGACGACGAGGGGGGCCGGGAAATCGCCGGGCATCGCCGCGAAGAGCCGCGTCAACGCTTGAGGGCCGCCGGTCGACGTGCCGACCACGACGAGGCGCGTGCGCGGCAGCGCGGGGATCGCACCCGGCAGGGGCGGCGGCAGCGGGCGAGGCGCTGCCTGGTGGACCCTCGCCTCGGCCGCGGCGAGCACCTTGCGGACCAGCTCGTCCGAGAGCTCGAAGAGACGATCGGTCGCGAGCGACGTCGGCTTCTCGACGAGATCGACCGCGCCCCGCTGGAGCGCCTCGACGCCGAGCTCGCTGTCCGCCTCGGAGTTGCTGACCACGACGACCCGCGGCGCGCCCTCGCGCGGCAACGACCTGAGCACGCCGATGCCGTCGAGGTTCGGCATCACGAGATCGAGCGTGACCACATCCGGCTTGTAGCGCTCGATCTTCTCCAGCGCGTCGAGGCCGTCCATCGCCGTATCGACGACCTCGATCGAGGCGCTCGCGCCGAGGACCTGCCGCAGCACCTTGCGCACGAAGGCAGAGTCGTCGACCACGAGCACGCGGACAGCCGGGATCTTCATTGCGCGGTCTTCCGGTAGAAAAACACGCCGCCCCGCTCCTCGCAGCGGAGCGCGGTGCCGAGCCGCAGCAGCGACTCGGAGACCCCGACCAGGAGGAACCCGCCCGCGGCGAGCGCCCCCGAGAGGTGATTGACCACCCACCGCGCCGTGTTGTCGTGGAAATAGATGAGCACGTTGCGGCAAACGATGACATCAAACTGCCCGAGCGACGTCACGTCGGGCGTCGCGAGCAGGTTGATCCGCCGCCAGTCGATCGCCCCCTGGAGCTCGGGCCGCACGACGACCCGATCGGGCGTCACGTCCAGTCACCGGCCGGCGAACGGAGGCGGCGGGGCGTTGCTCCGGAGCGAGCGCGGCCCGAACACGCCGGCCCGGGCGCGCGAGAGCGCCCGCGGGCTGATGTCGCTCGCCACGAGATCGACCTTGTCACGCAGGCCCCGCTCGGCCAGGAGCATCGCGATCGTGAACGGCTCCTCGCCGCTCGAGCAGGCCGCCGACCAGATCCGCGGCCGCCCGCCCGCCGCCACGCGGGGCGCGATGAGCTCCGAGACCGCGACCTCGAGCTGCGCGAGCTCGCGGAAGAAATACGTCTCGCCCACGACCAGCGCGTCGATCAGCGCGTCCATCTCGGCCGCGCCCGCCGGGTCGTAGCGGAGGAAGTAGTAGTAATCGAGCAGCGAGTCGAAGCCGGCGTCGAGGGCGCGCACCGCGAGCTTGTCGCCGAGCAGCTCGCGATCGCCGGCGTCGTAGTGGATGCCGATCTTCTCGGCGATGAGGGCGCTGAAGATCGCGAAAATCTGCGGAGAGATGGGGAGGCGGCTCGTCATGCCCACGGCGTCATGCCCACTGCGAGAGGACGGACGCGGCCACGCGTCGCACCTCCGGATCCGGATCGGCCCGCGAGGTGAGCTCGACCGCCGCGAAGCCCTCCCGCGTGGCCACCGCGGCGAGCGTCGTGGCCGCCGCCTTCCGCGCCGGCGCGTGCGGCAGCCGGAGCGCCTCGAGGAGCGCCGTGTGCGCCGCCGGCAGCCGCATCCGCGCGAGCGCCGCGGTCAGGACGGGCGCGAGCTCGTCGTCCGCCGCCGCGAGCGCGTCGAGGATGCCCTCGATGCGCCCCGGCACGGGCGTGGACAGCGCGGCGGGGAGCGGTCCCTGGGCCTGCGAGGCGACGAGCAGCGCGATGAGGCTCCTCGTCGCGTCGACCCCGGGCCGCCCCGCGATGAAGCTGGTCGCCGCCGCGCGCACGCTCTCGTCGGGGTCGCCCGCCGCGCGCACGAGCGCCGGCAGGACCTCGGGCGACGAGAAGCCGGAGATCGCCGAGACCGCGACGAGCCGGGTCGCCACGTCCGGGGACGAGAGCGCGCCGAGCAAGGTCGGCAGCGACGCCTCCCGCCCGGCGATGCCGAGCCCGATCAGCGCCGAGCGCCGCATGTCCGTGTCGCTCGCCCGGGCGGCCTGCTCCAGCGCCGAGAGCGCGAGGTCGCCCTTGATCGCCGACAGCGCCTCGATCGCCGCCACGCGCACCTGGCCGCTCTCGTCCCGGAGCCGCTCGGCGATGAGCCCGGCCGCCGCCTCCCACCCGAGCTTTCCCAGCGACTGGCACGCGTAGTAGCGGACCCACGCGTCGTCGTCGCGGAGCCCCACGAGGAGCGCCTCGACGACGCGCGGCGCCCGCTGCGACTGCCCGAGCGCCCGCATCGCCACCGCCCGGACCCGCTCCGAGGCGTCGGCGGCGAGCACGACGAGCGCCTCGATCGCCTCCGGCTGCGCGAAGGACGCGAGGCCGTGGATCGCCCGCTCGCGCGCCCGCAGATCGGGATCGCCGAGGCCGTCGAGGAAGATCGGCAGCGCCGAGGGGGGCGCGAAGTAGCCGAGGATCCGCAGCGCCGTCCGCCGCGCGGCCGGGGTCCCCTCGCGGGCCGCGGCGAGCGCGAGCGCCTCGACGTCGGGGCCGCCCAGGCACTGGATCGCGGTCGTCGCGGCGTGGACCACGCGGGGGTTCGGGTCGTCGAGGAGCTGGAACAGCGCGCGCGCCGAGCCGGGCTCCGAGATGCGCGCGAGCGCGTCGCACGCCGCCGCGCGGACCTCCGGGTCCGGATCCGCGAGGCACTGCTCCACGTCACACGCGGCCGCGACGCCCCGGACGAGCGGCAGGAGCAGGAGCCTGCGGGAGCTGTCGCCGTCGCGCAGCGCCGCGAGCACCCGGGAGTCCGCGCTCCGGGAGAGCTGGAAGAGCGCCTCCGCCGCGGCGCTCGCGACGGGGGGATCGGCGTCGAGCAGGCGCGTCAGATCGAGCAGGACGTCCTCGCCCCCGATCGCGCCGAGCACGCTGCAGAT
>JAICEP010000209.1 GCA_025924095.1 Sorangium sp. | reverse complement strand
GGAGGAGGTAAGGTGCTCCACCGCCGGATGCGCATTCGCGCTGTGGGCGCGTCGCTCGATGTCGCCGCGCAGGAGACAGGCGCCGAGCGCGTCGCGCACGCCGGCGCTCGCGCGACGCGGCGCGATCGAGGGGTTTGCAGAGCGGCGCGCCGTCGGCTCTCATGGCCGAAACGAAGGCCTCGTCGGAGGCGGCCGGGGGGCGGAGGAGGACCTGTGATGGAGCTCGGATTCGACGACATCCTGCCCTACCTCGCCAGCGCGTACCGGCGGGGCGTGCTGGCGCCGTTCATCGGCTCGGGGATGAGCAGGCCCGCCTGCGCGGGCTGGCTGGATCTGCTGGTGAGGCTCGCCGGCGAGGCCGGCGTGGACGTCCCCGAGCCTCTCCGGCGGGCGAGGCCCGAGGACCGGCTGGACACCTCGGAGCTGTACCGCCTCGCCGACAAGGCGGTGCTCGGGCTGGCCGCGCTGGGCGTGGAGGCGCGCGCGGAGGCGTACCGCCGGGCGCTCAACGAGGGCGGCAGGGCCGCGGGCGAGTGCGCCGTGCCGGCGCAGACGGCGGCGCTCGCGCGCTGCTACTGGCCGCTCGTGCTGACCACCAACTACGATGATCTCGACGTCGTGAGCCGGATGCGGCAGTCGCGCGCCGGCGAGATGGCCGGCGTGAGCCGCACGGGCAAGCCCTCCCGGGAGGCGAAGCGGGACGAGACCGACGTCCCCGAGGTGCTCGGGCGGAGCATCGAGGACTGCCACAAGGTCGTTCGCTCCCTGGAGTCGCCGACGCGGCCCCTCCTGTGGGCGCTGCAGGGCTTTCTGGGCGGGCAGGCCGCGCGGCTCGATGCGCTGGTCGAGGAGCTCGTCCTCGACGAGCGGCGCCGCGCCGAGCTCGCAGGCCAGGTGGTGGCGGGCTACAAGCAGTACCAGCACGCCGTCAACGCGCAGCCGCACTTCCGGCGCGCGTTCGCCGAGGTGCTCTCCCGGCGCTCGCTGCTGTTCCTCGGCTCGGGCATCCTGGAGGACTACCTCATCAACCTCTTCGGAGAGATCGCCCACCACCACGGACCCGGGCCTCACCCGCACTTCGCGCTGTTCTCCAGCGAGAAGCGCGACACCCTCGACGTCCGCTTCCTGCAGACGCGGCTGGGCATCGCCCCTGTGTTCTACGGGCATTACGCGGAGCTGGCGGAGCTGATCGGCCGGCTGACCGATGCCGTCTGGGAGCGCCGGGCGCCTGCGCCGTCAGGCGCCGAGCGGCCGCCGGTCGCGTGGATGCCGGACGAGCTGGGGTTCAGCCTCTCCGATGGGTCGAAGCACCCCTCCGGCGGGGCGAGGAAGCTCCGTCTCCGGTACGCGCCGCTCCCCGTGCCCACCGCCGGGGACGGCCGCGAGTGCGTGCTCGTCAGCGTCGGCCGGACGCCCTCGGACAACCACGCGATCCCGGGGACCCAGGCGAACGGCTTTCTCCTCGAGGCGCAGGGAGCAGGGCTCGTGGCGGACACGGCGCCGGAGCGCTGGCGCCCGCTCGACGCTGCGCCGTCCACCGCTTACCGGTTCGGTGACGCGCCCCTCTTCGGCGTCGCCGCCCGCGACCGGAGGCTGGATGTGCCTCGAGGCCGAGGCGGCGAGGATCCGGAGGACAGCCGGGATCTCGGCGTCATCGCGGATGCGGTCTGCGAGACCTTGCGCGCGGCGGACGCGGCGGGGTTCCGCCACGTGCATATCGGCCCGGTGGCCTCGGGGAAGCACCGCCTGTGGCACCCGCTCCACCCGTTCGTCCAGACGCTCGCCGGCTTCCGCAGGTTCTTTGCCGAGCATCCCGGAACAGGCATCGAGCTCATCGAGCTCCATGTGCTCTCGTCGGCGGTCTGGTTCCCCGTGGTCGCCGGCAAGGTTCCCGTCGCGCAGATGCTGTCGTCCACCATGATGAAGATCTGGGTCGACATCCGGGACGCGAGCGGCAGCTCGGAGATCTTCGCGGTGACCGCCCGCGGCCCGACGCGCGTGGGCGACATCAAGGCGCTCTGCGGGCTCCCCCCGGCGCGATGGAATGCCGAGATCCTCCCCCGGCCGAGCAAGGTTGACCCGTCGAGCGCAGACGATCTGCTGGTGACGCCGACGTCGATCGTCGTCCTCTCGCCCCGGCGCTAGACGCCCACGGCTCGAGGGAGCCGTCTTCGCTCCGCAGCCTGCGGGGCGAGCACCTCGAGACCGCGCTGCGCCGCGTGGAGCGATCCATGGCATACTTGCGCCATGAGCTCTCACGAACGCGACTACGTGGCGATCAACCTCGCGAACTGGAACAGCCGCGTTCCGTTTCACGAACAAGGCTATGAGCTCCACAGGTTCCTCGAGGACCCGCGGCATCTCTCGGGTGTTGTCGACTTCGATCGCGCCCGGCTCGGCGACGTGCGCGGCCTCGACGTCGTCCATTTGCAGTGCCACATCGGCACGGACACGCTGTCGCTCGCTCGCCTCGGAGCGCGCATGACCGGCCTCGATTTCTCCGAGCCGGCGCTGGCCGTGGCGCGGCGGCTGGCCGCGGGTTGCGGCGCCGAGATCGAGTACGTGTGCAGCAATCTTTACGACGCGGTCGCGGCGCTGGGGGCCGAGCGCTTCGACGTGGTGTACACGGGCGTCGGCGCGCTGTGCTGGCTTGACAGCATCCAGCGCTGGGCCACCACGGTGGCGGCGCTGCTGAAGCCGGGGGGTCGCCTGTTCATGCGCGAGGGGCATCCGATGCTATGGTCGCTCGCCGATCCGCGCCCCGACGGCCTCCTGGTCGTGGAGTATCCTTACTTCGAGGTCGAGGGCGGCACGCTGTTCCACGAGAAGCAGACCTACGTGTCCCACGAGGGAGAGCTCGCCGCGCCCGACACCATCGCTTTCAATCACGGCCTCGGCGAGATCATCTCCGCGCTCTTCGCGGCGAACCTGCGGCTGACCGAGCTCACCGAGCACGATTCGGTCCCCTGGAATCCGCTCGGAGCGGCCATGGTGGACGACGGGCGCGGCGAATGGCGGCTCCGCGAAAAGCCAGAGCGGCTGGCGGCGAGCTATACCTTGCAGGCCGTCAAGGGCTGAATTGGCAGATAGCCGCATGGGGCGCTCCGGCCGGAGCGCTTGCTCGAGGCGGACAATCGGTTTAAGGTGTCCGGCATAGAACCGGAGGCCAAGCAGGCCTCCATCGCAAAAGGAGCTTCCATGCGTCGGTTCGGCCCTGCTACCCGATTGCGGTTCTTCATCGCTGCCCTGACGGCAGGCGCAGCGATGCTGGGGACCACCGCCCTCCTGGCCCCCTCGAGCGAGGCGGCGCCCGGGGCAAACTGCACCTACTACAGCGACGAGAGCCACACGACGGTCGTCGGCCAGTACGGCCGCGACTGCTGCAACAACCCGATCGCGTGGGGCACCAAGACGCCGCACCACGAGTGCGGAGGGTGCTTCCTCTGCACCCCGCCTCCTCCCTGAGGGAAAGCGCGCCACCCGACGCGCGACGTGACGCCGGGCGCGTGCTCTCCGGCCCGTGCGGATGCCACTCGGCTTTCCCGCTCCAAGAGTCACAGATCAAGATCTTCCTGCTTGCGGGGGTTGGCATGAACAAGGACCCTTCTTCTCGATGGCTGTGCGGCTCGATCTCGATCGCGCTCGGGATCGCGGCCCTCTCCGGCTGCTCTGGCAGGGTGGACACGGCGGACGCTGGCCCGGGCGGCTCATCGAGCGCGGGCGGCGTGATGGGAGCGGGGGGCCTTGGCGGCGGCGCCGGCGCAACCGGCGCAGGCGGAGCCGGCACGGGCAGCACGGGTGCGCTGGGCTCCGGTGCGGGCGGCTCCGGCGGCGCCGGAGCCTCTGGAACGAGCGGCTCCGGGGCCGGCGGCTCCGGCGACGGGTCGGGGGGTTCGGGCAGCCCGAGCCCCCGCAAGTTCGTCGGCAACATCACGACGAACGGCGCCCTGCGCGACGACTTCATCCAGTACTGGGACCAGATCACGCCCGAGATCGAGGGCAAGTGGACCTCCATCGAGAGTTCGCGCGGCGTTCGCGACTGGAGCAGGCTCGACGCGGTCTACAAGTACGCGCAGGACAACGACATCCCCTTCATGCAGTACAACTTCGTGTGGGGAGCCACGCCGCCGTCCTGGCTCGGGAGGCTCACCGCGGAGGAGCAGCGGCAGGCCGTGCGGGACTGGATGCAGGCGTTCTGCGAGCGGTACCCCGACACGGAGTACATCATCGTCGTGAACGAGCCGCCGCCCCACACCACGCCTGCCTTCAAGAACGCCATCGGGGGCGACGGCGAGAGCGGCCATGACTGGATCGTCAACTCCTTCAAGTGGGCTCGTGAGCTCTGCCCGGGCTCGACCTTGATCCTCAATGACTACAACAACATCGAGTACGAGAGCGAGCACGAGCGCTTCGTCGAGCTCGTGGAGACGCTGCTGGACGCAGGCGCTCCCATAGACGCCCTCGGCGCGGAGGCCCACGACGCGTACAAGTTCGAGACCAGCACCGTGAAGGGCTACATCGACGGGCTCGCCGCGACGGGCCTGCCCGTGTACATCACCGAGTACGACATCGGCCTCTCGGACGACGACGCGCAGCGCCAGGTGATGGAGGAGCAGCTCACGATGTTCTACAACCACAGCGCCGTCAAAGGCATCACCCTCTGGGGCTACGTCGTCGGCTCCACCTGGCGGGACAACACGGGCCTCCTGCACCCGGACGGCACCCTGCGGCCGGCCATGGCCTGGCTGATGGACTTCCTCGATCGCGGCGAGTGATCCCTCGCCCCGCCGCCCGGACGGCGCGGCGACCGGCGTCGAGCTTCCTCTGCCGACAACAAAGCTTCCGTGTTGCAAATGGCCGATGAGCCGTTCAGGATGAGGGCGTTCACCTCATCCCCACAAGATTCGATGCGAACTTCCCAGGGCTTCTCCGCAATCACCCTCATGGGCTCGACCTGATGCGTGGCGGGAGGATGGCCGGGTGAGGAGCAGCCGCCGCTCGCAGGTGCCGCCCTTCGCGGTCATGGAGGTGCTCGCCGCCGCCAACGCGCGGCGCGCGGCGGGCGAGCCGGTCATCAGCCTGTGCGCGGGCCAGCCGGGTTCAGGGGCGCCCGCCGTCGTGCGCGCGCGGGCGGCCGCGCTCCTCGCGGACGGGGACCTCGGGTACACCGAGGCGCTGGGCATCCCGGCGCTGCGGCTTGCGCTCGCGGAGCACTACGGCCGCTGGTACGACGTGGACCTCGACCCGTCGCGCGTCGCCCTCACCACCGGGTCGTCGGGCGGGTTCCTGCTCGCGTTCCTCGCGGCGTTCGAGCCGGGTGACCGCGTGGCGCTCGCTCGCCCGGGCTACCCGGCGTACCGGAACATCCTCCGCTCCCTCGGGGTGGAGGTGGTCGAGCTGCCGTGCGGCCCGGGGAGCCGCTTCCAGCCGACCACGTCACAGCTCATGGCCGCGTACGACGGAGGAAAGCTCGACGGCCTGATCCTGGCGAGCCCGGCGAACCCGACGGGCACGATGGTCGACGCCGCGGAGCTCGAGGCGATCGCGCGCTGGTGCGCGGAGCATGACGTCCGGCTGGTGAGCGACGAGATCTATCACGGCCTCACGTACGGCGCGTGGGCCGGGCGCCAGGCGACGGCGGCGCGCTACGGCGACGCGGGCGCCGTCGTCGTCTCGAGCTTCTCGAAGTACTGGGCCATGACGGGCTGGCGCCTGGGGTGGCTCGTGCTGCCGCCGGAGCTCGTCCCGCCGGTCGACGCGCTGGCGGGGAACCTCGCGCTGTGCCCGCCCGCCCTGGCGCAGCACGCGGCGCTCGCGGCCCTGACCCCGGAGGCGTACGCCGCGGCGGATCGGCTGGTGGAGGGCTACGCGGCCGCGCGCGACCTGCTGCTGCGGCGGCTGCCCGAGCTCGGCTGGGAGGTCGCCCCGCCCGACGGCGCCTTCTACCTGTATGCCGACGTCGGTACGGACGACTCGGTCGCGTGGTGCGAGCGGCTGCTCGCCGACACGGGCGTCGCGCTCACGCCGGGCACCGACTTCGACGGCGAAGACGGCGCGCGGTACGTCCGGCTGTCCTTCGCGGCCCCGGTCGAGCAGGTCGACGAGGCGGTGACGCGGATCGTCGCCTGGCAGCGCGCGCGGTGACCGACGAGCGGTCACCACCGGCTGCCTCCCACTCCCTCCTCCCCCGGGTGTGAGAACGCCTTGCGTCCCAGCCCCGCGCCGCCCGGGGTGGTTTACATTGGCGGTTCCAACAGCAGGAGAGACCGCATGACCGATTTGTCGTCCTTCCCCGTCGCGCGCAAGTGGCCCGCGCGGCATCCCGACCGCATCCAGCTCTACTCGCTGCCCACGCCCAACGGCGTGAAGGTGTCGATCGCGCTCGAGGAGATGGCCCTGCCCTACGAGGCGCACCTTGTCTCCTTCGACACAAACGACCAGCTCTCGCCCGAGTTCCTCTCGCTCAACCCGAACAACAAAATCCCGGCGATCCTCGACCCGCAGGGCCCGGGCGGCAAGCCGCTCGCGCTGTTCGAGTCCGGAGCGATCCTGCTGTACCTGGCGGAGAAGAGCGGGCAGCTGCTGCCGCAGGAGGCGGCGCGCCGCTACCAGACGATCCAGTGGGTGATGTTCCAGATGGGCGGCATCGGCCCCATGTTCGGCCAGCTCGGCTTCTTCCACAAGTTCGCCGGCAAGGACTACGAGGACAAGCGGCCGCGCGACCGCTACGTGGCGGAATCGAAGCGGCTGCTGGGCGTCCTCGACGGCCACCTGCGCGGCCGCGCGTGGATGATGGGCGATGACTACACCATCGCCGACATCGCGATCTTCCCGTGGGTGCGCAGCCTCGTGGGCTTCTACGGCGCGGGCGAGCTGGTGGGGTTCGACGACTTCAAGGAGGTGAAGCGCGTGCTCGACGCCTTCGTCGCGCGGCCGGCGGTGGTGCGCGGGCTGGACATTCCGTCGCGCAACGCCTGACCGCCGGCCTGCCCCCTCGGACGGCCCGCGGATCCCCGTGAGGAGGGCGCGGGCGGCGAGGGAGGCGCGCTCGCTCCTACAAGCGCTCGATGATGAAGGTTCGGGTCTTGTCGTCGAAGCCGTGGGGAGCGAGGTTCGCGTCTGCCGTGAGGACGCGCGACTCCGGCGAAGTCCAGAAGTACCCGTCGTAGAGCGTCAGCTTGAAGCCGGGGGGGACGCGGACGGAGCTGATCCGGAGGTCCCATGGGCCGCCGAAAAGGTAGCCGCCGGAGACGCTGTACACGAACGATGCGCCCGAGAAGTTGGCGTGCTCGTAGAAGGTGACCACGTCCAGCTGCGGGTCCGAGGCGTGCGAGACGACGATGCTCGAGAGGGTGTTGTCGAAGCCCGCGGCGACGAGGTTCGTGTCCGAGGTGAAGGCGTACGCCAACCCCTCGAAGTTGTGGTTGTAGAAGACCGTGACCCGGAGCCCGGCAGGGACCTTGATCGAGCTCGCGCGGTCGTTGCCGATGATCGCCAGGTCCGCGACGTTGTAGCGGCCGATCCCGAAGCCCTGCGAGATGCCGGAGAAGTTCGAGAGGTCGTGGAGCACGACCTCGTCGGCGGGGTGGACGGTGGGGCCGCCGGCGACCGTGGCGTCGATCCAGGCGCGGTGGCGCGCGACGTCGACGCCGAGGAGGCTCGCGTGCAGGTTCGTGCCGTTCTGCCCGCTCGAGGCCGAGAACACGGCGACCTGGCGCCCGTCGACGAACCACGGGCCGCCGGAGTCGCCGCTCCAGCCCGAGCCCGTCACGCCGGTCGCCAGGAGCTCCTCGTCGGAGTACCAGCCGTCGATGTGGAGGGTCGCCTTCTTGAGCGACGGCGCCATGACCAGCGGCGTGCCCTCGCTCCCCCAGCCGTAGGCCGTCGCGTCGCTGCCGGTCGCGACCGACGTCGCCTCGGCCAGCTGGACGAACGGTCCATCGGCGTCCTCGGTCAGGTGGAGCAGCGCGATGTCGGCGCTGGCCGAGGGCACCTCGACGGCGTCGACCGCGATGCGCTGGCCCTGGCCGTACGTGTTGCTGCCGACGCGCACCGCCGACGTCTCGCCCTCGTCCGCGATGCAGTGCTGCGCGGTGAGCACCCAGCGCGGCGCGACGAGGGTGCCGGTGCACTGGTAGAAGTCGCCGGTGCTCCCGCGCACGTCGAAGACCTGGACGGCCCAGGGGCTCGCCTCGGCGACCTCGCCGCCGACGATCTCGGACGACTGCGAATCAAGTGGATCGAGCGGCTCGTCCGACGCGCCTTCGATCGAGCAGCCCGCGGAGAGGCCGAGCGCGGCGCCGGCGCAGACCACGAGACCCAACTTATGAACAAGTTCTCTCTTCTTCATTGTGTCTCCACATCATCTTCCTGTTCCGACGAACGTTCGCGCCGAGGCAGTCCGCCTCTGCCAGGCGGCTGCCAGCGCCATCGAGGTTGAGCAAACCTCCGTCAGCAAGCAGATTGACGGGCCCTGTGATCACGGCGCGCCCGGCTCGGCGCCGGCGCCTCCCAGCAGACCCATGCGCGCGCGGGTCGACTACCGTGGGGGAAACGCCGGAGCGGGAGGCCCGGAGCCGGGCGTACGAAGCCCGCCCTGCAACCGCTCAAGAATCACGTCCGGAGTATGCGGTCTTACCCGGAGCGACGCCAGGCAGCGATCTGGAACGGCCGCGTTCGAGGCGTGGAACAATGCGCCATCCCGCTGTTCGCATCGAGCTGGAACTTTATGATTGGCGCGTCGACCCAAACGGCCCTGAGGCGCGCCGTACCCCGCGCCGGCCACGCCGCCCAGAGGGCTCCCCTGGCCGTTGTCGGCGAGCAGACCGAGCAAGCGATCTGACCCGCGAGCCGGCGGCGGCGCCAGAGTCGCTATCGCCCCCGCCGGCGGCCGCGGATCCGCCTGGTGCCCTCTCGACGGACCGAAGCGACGAGCTGCTACCGGGGCACCAGCACCGAGACGCTGTGGGCCGGCATCGCGTACGTGAAGGCGTTCGTGGCGCCCGGGGCGACCGGATCCGCAGGCACGAGATCCGCCTCGTCGCCCGTCAGCCGCCACACGTCGACGGCCGTGTAGCTCCCGTAGGCGGCGAGGGTCACCGCGGCCGTGAGCGGGGCCGTGGTCTTGTTGATGGCGACGAGGACCATGCGGCTCGGGTCGTCGTCATCGATGCTCGCGTACACGGTGGCCCTGGCGACGTCGCTCGTCTCGGCGTGGATGGACGTGTCGCCGAAGCGCGCGCCTTGCCCGTCGTAGCTCGTGAAGGCGCGCACGCCGGCCCGGAGCATCGAGACCTCGTCGCCGGGGTCCCAGATCGTCGCGACGAACACGCCCTCTCGGCCGAAGACGCCGAGGGCGTCGGCCTGGGCGATCGCGCCGGAGATGTGGTTGCCGCCCCCGAAATTGTACTCGGTGAAGCCGAGGGCGGTGCCCGGGTAATGGGCGTCGATCAGGCCGCGGAGCCACGGGAGGAGCATGATCGGGCCGTTCACGACGTCGTTCGCGATCCAGCTGTCCTCCACGAAGGTGGGATCCCAGAGCGAGCGCGGCGCCTGGACGCGCGCCTCGACCGACTCCGGGGAGGCATCCTCGCCCGTGATGCGCTCGCCGTTCGCGTAGATCTCGGTGTACCAGTGCAGGTCGAGCACGTCGACAAGCCGGCGACCCTCGCTCGCCTCGGCGGCCTTCATGGCGTCGAGGTAATGCTCGATGAAGTTGCCGTCCGCGTCCGGCGCGCCCTGCAAGCTGACATAGCCGGAGTATCCATACGAGACGAAGCCGGTGACGAGCGCGTTCGGCGCGACCTCCTTGATCGCGGAGGCAAACTCGATGTTCTTGTCGACGAGCTCGGCATAGGTCACCGGCTCCGGGTGGATGCGCTCGTGGGTGTGGTTCCAGAGGTCGGGCTCGTTGTCGAGCGAGAACAGGACGTTCGCGACCTCGCCCTGGAAGGCGTCGGGGAAAGCTTGCTTCATCCAGGCGACGAACTCGTCCTGGTACACGGCGTTGTCGTCGAGATCGGGCGACGAGGAGAAGGGGGCGTCCTTGCGCGCGATCGTGGGGTGGAAGCGGGTCTCAAGGTAATCCGGGGTCTGGTTGACGTCGCCGTCGCCGTCCTTGTCGGCGGCGACGTACCCGCAGATAGGGACGGTCGCGATGAAGGCGGCGCCGTGCGCCAGCGCGTCCTCGGCCAGCACGCGCACCGCCTCGCCAGGGACATCGCCGCTCTGGCTGTCCCCGACGAGGTGGGCATCGTTCTGATGCATGTAGTCCGAGCCTGCGTTGGAGGCGTTGTTCTCCCAGTTGTACGCGGTCATGCGGTTACCGCCCATGCGCACGACGGTCGTGCCGCGCTGCTCGCCGCCCAGGTCCTCCGCCCAGTTGACCCCGTAAATGAGCGGGCTGATGGGGCGCACCCCCTGATCGGCGCGCACCGTGAAGGCGACATCGCCCGGCCCGGGATCGCCGGGCTCGACGAGGCCCGCGGGAGGATGGCCGCCCGACCCGCCCTGGCCGCTGCTGGCCGTGCCGGTGCCGCCGCCCGAAGCGCCGG
>JAICEP010000208.1 GCA_025924095.1 Sorangium sp. | reverse complement strand
GCCGCCGACGAGCGGCTCGTCGCCGAGCTCGCCGCCGCGCGCCGGGGCGGCGCGGACGACGCGGTCGCGGAGGGCGTGAGCGACGCGGACGCGGACGCGGACGACGCGGTCGCGGACGACGCGGTCGCGGAGGGCGGGAGCGACGCGGACGCGGACGACGCGGTCGCGGAGGGCGTGAGCGACGCGGTCGCGTCGGGCGCGCGCGAGGCGCGCGAGCCCCGCGCGCCGTCGGGCCCCGCGCCCGACGCGCGGCTCAAGCAGCTCGCCGCGCGGCTGCTCGCGGACATGGACGCGACCGAGCTCGTTGCGGCCCTCCTCGCGCGGGCGAAGCACACCGGCCCGTGCGCTCCGCAGCCCGTCACCGCCATCGCGCCGCGGTCCGAGGCGTTTGCGCCGCGCGGCCGCCCCGCCGCGCCGCCGTGGTCCGAGGGCCCGCCGCGCGGCCGCCCCGCCGCGCATCGCGCCGACGGCGAGCCGTCCCCGCGGCTGCCCTTCGTGCCTTTCCAGGTCAACTGGGGGGAGCGCCACGGCGCCGATCCCCGGCGCCTGCTCGCCCTCGTTTGCCGCCGTGGCGGCGTATCGAGCCGTCAGATCGGCGCGATCCGGATCGGCTCCACCGCGTCTGTCGTCGAGGTGGCCTCCCCCGCCGCGCCCGATTTCGCGCGCGCGGTCAACCAGCCGGACGCGCGCGACGCGCGGATCCGGATCGTCCGCGCGAGCTCGATGCACGTCGACTAGGCGGGCTCGGCCGCGCGCCCCGGCGCCGGAGCGCACACGGACGCACGTGGCTCGACCGCGCGCGGATCCAGCGCAGATCGAGCGTGGAGCCGGCGCGGCGCACCGCGACGCGCGCGGCGGCGAGCGCTCGAGCTCGCGCGACGACGACAATCGCCAGCAAGTGCAGGGGTTTCCTGATTTATCGGGGACCTCAGGTGTTGTACAAACGCCGGGTGAACCGAAGCCCGAACATCAAGCCAGCCATACGCCGTCTTGCGAGCCCGGCCGCAGCGCTCGCTGCATGGGTCGGCCTCGCCCTCGCCGGTTGCGGCGGCAGCGTGCCTCCGCCGAACGACCAGCTCGCGGCGTCCCAGGCCGCCATCCGCGCGGCCGACGAGGTGGGCGCCGAGGCCGATCCCCAGGCCACCCTCCACCTCAAGCTCGCCCGCGAGCAGCTCGACAAGGCCAGGCAGCAGATGGCGGCCGAGGACAACGAGTCCGCCCTGCGGCTCCTCGAGCGCGCCGAGGCCGACGCCGAGCTCGCGCTCGCGATCGCCAAGGCGCGCTCCACGCAGGCCCAGGCGCAGGAGGCGCTGAAGCAGGTCGAGAAGCTGAAGCAGGCGGGGGTCCAGTGATGCGCGAGGTGAAGGTGATGGCTTCTGGAGTGAAGAACCTATCGTTGCGGGGCCGGTCGTTCGCGCTCTGCGCCGCGCTCATCGCGGCCTCGGGGTGCAGCGCGGCGATCCCGCCGAAGGAGCTCGTCGACGCCCGCGCCAGCTACGTGCGCGCGGCCCAGGGCTCCGCGGCGAGCCTCGCGCCCGCCCAGCTCGACACGGCGAAGCAGGCGCTCTCCCGCGCCGAGGGGGCGTTCAACGAGGACGCCGAGTCCCAGCAGGCGCGCGACCTCGCCTACATCGCCGATCGCAAGGCGCGGGAGGCCGAGGCGGCGGCGGCGTTGCAGCAGGCGCAGCGCGACAAGGCCGCGGCCGAGGACAATTTCAAGGAGCTCTCGCAGCAGCAGCTCGCCACCGCGAAGGACGCGCTGCAGAGCGGCCAGCAGCAGATCGAGCGGGAGCGCCAGGCGCGCGCCCAGGCGGAGAGCGCGCGGCTCCAGGCGGAGAGCGCGCGATCCCAGGCCGAGAGCGCGCGTACCGTGGCCGAGAAGGGGCGCCAGGAGGCCGAGGCGGCGCGGCGCGAGGCCGAGCGCGTCGCGAACGCGGCGCTCGCGAGCCTGAAGGAGATCGCCGCGGTGAAGGAGGAGAAGCGCGGCGTGGTCATCACGCTCTCCGGCGCGGTGCTCTTCGCCTCGGGCAAGTCTGAGCTCCTGCCGATCGCCAAGGAGAAGCTCAACCAGGTCGCGACCACCCTGAAGGACCAGGGGTCGCCGCCCATGCGGATCGAGGGGCACACCGACTCGACCGGCTCCGCCCAGGCGAACCGCAAGCTCTCGCTCGATCGCGCCGACTCCGTGAAGGTCCACCTCGTCAGCGTGGGTCTGCCCGCGGACAAGATCTCGACCGTCGGCCACGGGCCGGATCGCGCCGTGGCGGAGAACTCGAGCGCCGAGGGCCGCGCCAACAACCGGCGCGTCGAGATCATCGTCAATCCCACCTCCGCGCAGTGAAGCCGCCGAGGGCCGCGCGCCTGCCGGCGGCCCTCCTGTTCCTGTCCGACCCTCACCTCACTGGACCGGGAGACCGTCGCGGATCCTGGATCCGCCGCCCCTGCCCGTCACGCGCGGCACCCCGGCGCTGTTTCCCGAGGTTCTCGATGTCCCGTACGTGATCCCAAGCGCAGCGCGATCGTCGCCGCGCCGGATTGTGCCAGGGAGTGCGGCGGTGATAAGCACGGCGCGTGATCGGACGATTTTTTCGCGGGATCTGGCAGGAGTACGTCCTCGATCTGCGCGACCGGCTCGACGCCGAGGCGGCGCTCCACCGGGCCACCACGCCGGCGGGCGAGGTCACCCGCCGCATGGTGAGCGTCTTCCTCACCGTGATCGGCGTGCTCCTGTTCGTCCGGTTCGCCGGCAACGAGAACGACACGCGCTGGATGGTCCAGGGCCTGCGCGCCGTGGGCCTCGATGACGCCGCGGCGGGGCTCCACGACGCGCTGAACACCTCCCCGGACCGTCGCTTTCACCAGCGGATCGTCTGGGCGGTTAGCCGCCTCACCGGCTACCTGGTCCCGACCCTCCTCGTCGCGCGCTTCGTGCTGCGGGTGCCGATCACGGGCCTCGGCCTGCGCGTCCGCGGGACGGCCCGGCACCTGTCCGTCTATGCCTTCTTCTTCGCCGTCATGGCGCCGATCCTCTACGCCGCGTCGCTCTCGCCGGCCTTCCAGGCGAAGTACCCCTATTACAAGCTCGGGCGGGGCGAGGACCTGTGGCCGTGGTTCTGGGCATGGGAGGCCCTCTACGCCGCGCAGTTCGTCGCGCTCGAGTTCTTCTACCGCGGCTTCTTCATCCACGGCGTCCGCCGTGCGCTCGGCTACGCCTCGATCTTCGCCATGATGGTGCCTTACGCGATGATCCACTTCGGCAAGCCGTTGCCCGAGGCGCTCGGCTCGGTGATCGCCGGGTTCATCCTCGGCACCGTGAGCCTGAAGAGCGGCTCCATCTGGGGCGGCTGCGCGATCCACATCGCCGTCGCGACATCGATGGACCTCCTCTCCCTGTGGCACCAAGGGCGTCTATAGCGACGCCCCGCGGCCTCCGCGATGGAGACCTCCTCCTCGCCGCCAGGGGAGCACCTCAAGGACGAATTCGCGGCCCCGCGACCGCAGCCCACGTCGAGGGCGCGCATGCGGGCGCCAAGCCCTGCGAGCCGCGACCGGCTGGCAATGAGAGCCGCCCTTCTTCCAGCGCGACGGTAAGTTTATCGAATTTATCGAAATGATCGCTCTGTGAATGCTCCATCGTTCAACTCTGCACGACGTCGCGGTGGAGAGCGTGCCCCGCTGCAGGCTCGAGAACGCAAGAACGCAAGAACGCGCGCATTGCCCTCGAAAGAAAAAATTTGAACACCCGCGCGGGGCAGGTAATTGTTAAGCATCATGACAAAGTCGCCACGACTCGCGCTCGTCATCGCCACCGCGGCATCCCTCGTGCAAATTGGCTGTGCTGTGCTCCCGGAGGATACGGCTGACGAGCCCATCGGTGCGGACCGGCAGGCCGCGCTCATGGGGAACGGGCTGACGTTCAACGGGCTGACGTTCAACGGGTTGACGTTCAACGGGCTGACGTTCAACGGGTTGACGTTCAACGGGCTGACGTTCAACGGGCTTGTCATGGAGGAGCTCTCGGATCCGCTGGGCCGCATGCTGCTGTCCGCCATCGTGAGCTGCGCGCTCCCCGAGGGGGAGGCCATCGACCTGAACATCGAGGGCGTCGACTATTCCTTCGAGGGCTCGGTTGGCCTGGCGCCCGAGTGGGGCGAGGACGACGGCGAGTGCGGCGACAACTGCAAGGCCGGGGTGTCCGCGTGCGTGATCTCCCGGGTCAACTACCTCGGCCAGAGCGTCAGGGTCTCGGTCCGGGGGAAGGACAAGGCGCTCGCGAGCACGAGTGAGGAGCGCTCGGATTACACCCAGCGCGAGGGCGCCTATTTCGGGGACATCTTCGCGAACCCGCAGAAGCTCTATGCCTGCGTCGCGCCCGGCGCGTCGCAGATCCCGCGGGTGTGCGGGCCCTCCATCCAGGGCTGCTCTCCCATCGAGGTGCTCGGGGACTGCGATGACGTCTGCAGCCGGGAGCTCGACGACGGCGCTTACGACAAGTGCAGGGATCCCTCCGGCAAGATGCAGAAGGGCGTCGCGACGGTGTTCCTGGCTCCCTAGTTCTTCAAGCTTCCCGCTGCCCTGCACCGGCAGCGGCGTCGAGGTCCTTCAGAGGTCCGCCACCGCGTAGGTCATCACCGGCTGCACCCGGCCTTTGACCGTGATCTCGCTGACGGGACGGGTGTTGAAGATCCCCTTCACGAGGAGGTGAGTCTCCTCGCTGAGGAGCAGGCTCACGCCGAGCTCCTTCGTCGCGGTCTCCAGGCGCGAGGCGAGGTTCACGGCGTCGCCGATGACTGTGTACTCCATGCGCGCCTCAGACCCGATGTTGCCCGCGACGACCTCGCCGGTGTGGATCCCGACACCGGTCTTGAGCTCCGGGATGCCCCGCGCGGCGAGGCGCCCGTTGAAGCGCACGAGCGCCGCGCGCATGCGGAGGGCCGCGCGCACGGCGCGCACGGCGTCGTTCGGCTTGGGGACGGGCGCGCCGAAGACCGCCATGATCGCGTCGCCGATGTACTTGTCGACGACCCCGCCCTCGTCGAGGATGATGGCCACCATCTCGGTGAAGTACTCGTTCAGGAGCCCCACGAGCTCCTGGGCGTTCATCTTCTCGCTGATCGTCGTGAAGCTCCGGATATCGCAGAAGAGGATCGAGACGGTGAGCGTCTCGCCGCCGAGCTGCACTTTGCCGGCGAGCAGGTGCTCGAGCACGGCCTCGGTCATGTACTTGCCGAAGGTGCTGCGGAGCTTGTCGCGCTCCTTGAGGCCGTCGACCATCGAGTTGAAGCCGGTCGCCAGATCCTCCAGCTCGTCTCCGGTCTTCAACGCCTCCACGTGGACGTACTGCTGGTGCTCGAGCTGCTTGAGGGCGACGTTCACGCGCGAGAGCGCGCGCGACATCGTCGTCGCGAGGCGCGCGCCGAGGATCAGCGCGACGATCGCCGTGAAGGTGAGCACGCCGGCCGCGAAGGTCAGGTTCTGGCGCACGATCTTCCGGACGTCGCTCACGTCGAGCGCCATGACGATCGAGAAATCACCGACCTTGCCGCGCAGCGATCGGGGGGCGAAGCGGGAGAGCGCCCACAGCGAGCTCGCGTCCTCGACGATCGTGGGGTGGGTCTCGTCGCCGATGACGGCGCCCTGGAGCAGCTCGGTCGGGAAACGTGCCGTGCCCGTGATCCTCTTGCCGGACGGCTCGACGAGCGCGATCTCCACGCCGAGCTTCGTCGCCACCTCGCTGAAGTACGTGGGATCGATGGGGATGCAGGCGAGCAGCGATCCCGCGTCGCTCCGCGCGCGCTGGGCGACCATGTACGCAGGCGGCGAGCCGAGCTGTCCATCGCACCCGTGGACGAGCACGTCCCGCAGGTCTTCCATCTCGTCGATGCCCGAGAGGCCCTCCGCGAGCCCGGGGACCTCGTCCGTGCTCGGCGGCGGCGCGTCGAACCCCCTCGCCGCGACGAGATCGCCGAGCTCGTCGAAGGCGGCGATGGCGACGTTCGGATGAGCGTCGATGACGGCCTCGAGCGCCGTCCCCACGGCCGCCTCGTTCCACAGCCGGAGCCCCTCGACGAGCTCGCGCGTACGAGACGCCTGGCGCGAGCTCGTCGAGACGGCGCGCTGCTGCTGCCTGAGCTCCAGCCGGAAGTTGCGGATCGCCTGCGGGACGCGCTCGCTGATCTGCGCGATGAGCTGCCGGTGCATCACCCACGACAGCACGGGGAGGGCCGCCAGCGTCGCGAGCGACGAGAGCGCGACGAGGACGATGAGCTTCGCGCGAACGGTGCGGAGGCGGAACATGAAGACCCGCATCAGAGCAAAGTCCGCCCTCAGTGGATAGCTCTCGACGGCATCGACCCGGTGCTGCCCGAGCCGGCCGAGCTGCACGGGCGGGAGCTCCCCTCCTGGAGACCCTCATTCGGTATGCTGCTTCGCATGGACCAGCGCCCCGAAGACGCCATCGCCGTCCCGCCGGCGCTCGCCCATCTCCGCCGGTTCCCGCTCGACGGCGCTCTCCTGCTGTTCGAGCGGCGCTCCGGCCTCACGGCGCTATGCGATGGCCCCGAGACGGCTCACCTGCGCATGCGCGCTCCGCGGGTCGTCCAGTTCGCCATCACGAACGCCTGCAATCTTGCCTGTTCCTTCTGCTCGCGCGACGCCGGGGCCGACAGCGTCTGGACCGCGGGCGACGCCTTCGCCATGCTCCGCGACCTCTGCCGTGCGGGCGCGCTCGAGGTGGCCTTCGGGGGCGGCGAGCCGCTCGTCTTCAAGGGCTTCGCCGATCTGGTCCGGCGCCTCGACGAGGAGACCGTGCTCGCCGTCAGCCTCACCACGAACGGCACCGGGCTCACCGATCGGCTCCTCGCCGCGCTCGTCCCGCACGTCGGGCAGATCCGCCTCTCCGTGTATGACGACGTCGACCACCGCCCCGTCATCGCCCGCCTCGCCGCGCGCCGCGCCCGCTTCGGCGTGAACTGGCTCGTGACGCCGGCGCGCCTCGCGCGGATGGAAGAGCTCGTCTTCGATCTGCTCGAGCGCGGCTGCCGCGACGTGCTGCTCCTCTCGTACAACGGCCGCGATCGCGCGCTCCACCTCTCTCCCGCCCAGGCGGCGGACCTCGCGCGGCGCGTGCGGGCGCTCGGCCGCGCGCTGGAAGGGCGCATGACGCTCAAGCTCGATGTCTGCTGGGGCGAGCGGATGGAGGCCGTCCCGCGCCTCTTCGCGCCGGGCCCGTGCCCGGCAGGACGCGAGTTCATCGTCCTGACGAGCGACGGGCGGCTCGCGCCGTGCAGCTTTCACCACGCCTCGTTCCCCGTCGCGACGGCCGCCGAGGTGCTGCGCGTCTGGGAGCAGGAGCGCGCCTCCCTCGCCGCCCCGGCGCGCGACCCCGGCTGCGCCCGGGCCGCCGGGTTCGGCCTCGACGCCGGGCCGCGGAGCCTCCCTCTCGCAGGTTGAACCATGAGAATCCGCCTCTTCAACGCCTTCGCCAGCAACAACAGCGGCAGCTACACCATCGTCGGCTCCTTCCGTGACGCCGCCACGGCCGAGGAGGTCGCGCGGCTCGTGCAGGAGGTCTGTGACGCTCACTCTGCCTGGCTCGCCGCGCGCGACGCGGCGCCGGCGGCCGCTGCGCCCGAGGGAGAGTCGCCGCTCGAGGCCTTTGCGCAGCGCGAGGGCCTGCGCGCGGGCAACCACGGAGGCGACGGCGAGGACTGGCCCCAGTACGGGCCCTCGCCCGCGGCGATCGCGGCGGGCCATCAGGTCATCGTCCACGCGCCGTACACGGTGACGATGCCGCCGGTCTTCGGAGCGCTGTTCTACGCGAAGGGCGGCCGCGTCGAGACGGAGCTCGAGCATGCCCACGAGGAGCTGGCCGTCGAGTTCAGCTACTGGCCCGCGGACGCGCGCTGGGACGACCCCGGGGCGGCCGAGCGGCTCGACGCGTTCGAGCAGCGCGTCACCGCCGAGCTCCCCGCCTGGACGGCGCCCCGCGAGCACGACAGCCGGCCCCCGATCGCGCCCGCGTGGCACGGCGACGGATGGCGCTCGCGGCACCTGTCCGCCGTCTTCGACGACCTCGTCGAGGGCGTGCAGGGCGTGCGGCGTCTGGCGCGCGAGCACGGCATGCGCCTCACCGTGCGCGTGACGGAGTGCCCGCACGGCGTGGCCGATCCGTTCGCCCGGCTGCGGGCGCGGCCGAACCCCTGGGGCCCGTTCCACGTGATCCTCTGGCAGATCGGCCCGGACCGGATCGCGGCGATGAAGGCGGTGCGACAGGCCGTCGGCTGCGACCTCGACGAGGTGAAGGCCGCCCTCGAGGGGCTGCCGCGGGAGATCCTCGCCGACGTGACCGAGGAGCACGCGCGGCGCGCAGCCGACCTGCTGCGGCAGGCCGGCTGCGACGCCGAGGCGGTGGTGCCGGCGCGGCGCTGAGGGGATCGCGGGGCGGGAGGGGGAGGACTGGCGCTCTCAGGAGGCGCTCGCCGGCCGGGCAATGCGCGCGTCACGGACAGGGGCGCTCGCTCGGGCGCTCATGTGCTGGAGCAGGTAGCGTGGAAGGATGAAGAACCCTCTGGAGCGTGGAACGATGAGCCACCATGTCCAATTTCCCCTGGCGGCGCTCGCGGTGATCGTCGCGGGCTGCGGCGACCCGTCGAGCGCCACGGGCGATGGGGGCGCACCGGCGGGCGGCTCACCGCCGTCCATGGACGGCGGTGTGTCGCCGCCCACGGACGGCGGCGGCGGCGACGACGAGGACGCTTCGGTGTCGCCGACGGGCACGCTGAGCGCGCGCTACCCGGGCGACGAGGGGATCCGCGGCGACCCGGCCGTGCTCTTCCACGACGACTTCGAGGCAGGGTGGGGGCGCTGGGACGGGCCCGCCGCCGACACGCGCACCCTGCACATCGAGGCCGATCCGGCCACCGCCCACGGGGGACAGGGCTACCTCCGCTCGACCGTGACAACGGCCGACCTCGCGGAGGACATGTACATCTCGTCGTCCACGTGGGTCACCCACGAGCGCGTCGACGCGATCTACTGGCGCTTTCACGCGCGCTTCCCCGAGCTCGCCCCGAACCCGCACCACTGGGTGCGCATGGCGGCGGGCACCGAGGAATGGGACTGGAGCGGCCTCGCGAACACGGTGCCGGCCGGAGACGAAGGCTTCTGGTTCGACTTCGACACGAACACCGACGACGTCTTCAACTTCTACGCCTACTGGTACGAGATGCGCTCCGGCCGCTGTAACGACGGGACCGCCACGCCCGGATGCGCCGGCGATCAGGGGACCACGTATTACTACGGAAACGTCTTCGAGCCGCCCGGACAAGCGTCGTTCCCGCGCGACCGCTGGTTCTGCATCGAGATGCATGCGCGCGCGAACACGGTGGGCGAGAGCGACGGCGCGCTCGCGTTCTGGATCGACGGCGCGCCGATCGGCGATTACCGCCCTGGCTACCCCGACGGCACCTGGCTCCGCGCCCAGTTCCACACGGGAGGGTGCGAGTTCAGCGCGTGCACGCCGCCCGAGCCGTTCGGGGGCTTCGACTTCCGATCGAGCGAGGACGTGCGCTTCAAGAGCTTCATGCTCGACGCGTACTACGAGCGCGACTCCGACGCCCGCCGGCGGGCGGAGATGGAGGAGCGCGGCCTCACCGTCTCCGACGCGCGCACGATCCTGTACGACGATGTCGTCATCGCGACCGAGCGCATCGGCTGCCGCCGCTGAGGCGCGCTCCGCGGGCGCTGCTCGGCATCTCGGGCGCCGCCGAGCGCCGCGGCCCTCGCGGAGTGGCCGCGGGAGGGCCGGCGCGGCGGCTCGGCGGAGGAGACGGCTACGGGAGCTCCCAGTCCTGCGTGGCCTGTCGGCACGCAGGCCCGCAGTCTTTGCCGTTCGGGTACGAGGTCCGGTACCCGGGTGTGAAGCTCCGCTCTCCGAGGGCGGCGCCGTCCCGCCGCGCCACGACGTCGACGCGCGCCGGCGTGCCCTGGATCGCGAGCAGCTGCGTGAACTGCCCGGGGATCGGGACGCAGGATTGCGATACGGAGTCGCCGTCCGACGTCTCGGTGCATCGTGTCACGGGCTGGATCGAGACGGATACGGTCGGGCTGCACTGGACGAACACGCCGCCGCCGGGCTGCGGCGTGTTCGTCCAGCTGTAGGCGCACGACACCTCGCTGCCATCCACCACGAGATCCAGCGTGTACTCTCCCGCTGCCCAGCTCTTGTCCGCCGTCGCGGCGGTGATCGAGAAGCCGTCGGCGCAGCCCATTTCCGTGCATTGCTTTGTGACGCAGCCGGACGCGGCGATCAGGGTGAGCCCGGCGAAGAGCGCGGCGGTCCTGCGCGCGCAGGAGTCGAGTCGAACGAGGGAAGAAAGGGATCGATTCATGGGGTCGTCCTCTCTCCGGCGAAGCCGCCGGGGATGGCTGCGCAGGCGTAGCAATGGGTAGGCCACCCCGCGCGGACACAGGAGTCCCGGCCCTGCGGCGGACTGGGGTCGAAGCGCGACGCTGGCGGCCCGGAGCGGAGCGGGCCCGCCGCCGGGAAATCCTCGG
>JAICEP010000207.1 GCA_025924095.1 Sorangium sp. | reverse complement strand
GGGGCGCCGCCCGCGGGCGGCGCTGCCCGCCGCTCGCAGGCAGAGAGGGCCGCGAGCGACGCGAGCGCGAGCGCAAACCACGTGGAGATGAGTCGAGGGCGACAGGTGCGCATGAACGACAGACTGCTGAATTGTCTCCGCGAGAGCAACAGAGAACCTACATGAGGCTCCGCGCGCCCCCCTGCGGTGAATCGGCGCACACCCGGCCGCCCGCGGTTGCGCGGCATCCATCGAGATCGCGTGATCGCCGGCGATTTTGCCCCGGCGCGAGCATGGGAGTTCCGGTGATGTTCGATTTGTCCAGCGTCGAGCGGTTGTGGAGCGAACGTGGCGCGAGCTTGGCGCGAGCTTGCAGCGAAATTGGAGCGAAATTGGAACCCGGAGCTGCAATTTGAACCGACACGACGTTCAAACAAACAGGACGGTTTCCGGTTGATGGCAGTTGAATTGATAGCTATGCTGAACGAGCTGCTTAGTCACCAGAGCTCTTAGTCAGGAGAGAACGATGACCCCACCGTCTTGTTCGATGACCGGCTCGCCGCGATGGAGGCGGGCGCTCGGCGCGGGGCTCTGCGCCACGGCGCTCCTGCTCGGGGCGTGCATGGGCTCCGTGGGCGAGCCTGGGGAGGGGGAGGGCGACGGCCCTGGCCCTGTGCCGGGCGGCTTGCCGGAGGGCGCGGCAGAGACGCAGGTCGCCGGGCGCAGCATGTTCCCGCGGCTGAGCCACGCGCAGTGGGAGAACACGGTGCGCGATCTCCTGCGCCTCGACGACAGGCCCGGTCTCTCGGCGTCGTTCACGAGCGATCCGCTCGGCGGCGTGTTAGACAACAACGAGGCTGCGCTCCTCGTGACGCCGGGGCTCTGGAGCGATTACCAGCGCGCCGCCGAGGAGCTCGCGGCGATGGTCGCAAGCGACCAGGGCAAGCTCGCGCGGCTCCTGCCCGCGGACCTGCCGGCCGAGCCGGAGGCGCGGGCGCAGGCGTTCGTCGAGCGGTTCGGCGAGCGGGCGTTCCGGCGCCCGCTCTCGGCCGACGAGCGGGGCGCGTACCTCGCGCTGTTCGACCGCGGCAAGGAGCTCTTCGAGGGCGAGGACCCGTTCGTCGCGGGCGTGCGCGCGGCGCTCGAGGCGTTCTTGCAATCGCCCCACTTCGTCTACCGGGTCGAGCTCGGCGCCGGGCCGGCGAAGGGCGGGCTCATCCCGCTGAGCGGGTACGAGATCGCGGCCAAGCTCGCGTACCTCTTCTGGAACACGATGCCCTCCGAGGAGCTGCTCGCGGCGGCGAAGGCGGGCGAGCTGTCCACCCACGAGGCGGTCCGCGCCTACGCCGAGCGCATGCTCGAGGACCCGCGCGCCCGCGAGGTCGTCGGCGCGTTCCACCGGCAGCTCTACGACTACGAGCAGTACCACGACCTCAACAAGGACCAGGCGCTGTTCCCCGAGTTCGTCCCCGAGATGGGCGACGCCATGCAGCGCGAGGCGGAGCTCTTCGTGGATCACGTCGTCTTCGACAAGGAAGGCGGGCTCACCGACCTGCTCACCGCCCGCACCGCGTTCGTGAACGGTCACCTCGCGGCGGCCTACGGCATCGACGGAGAATTCTCCAATGAATTCAAGCGGGTGGAGCTCGATGGGGCGGAGCGCTCCGGGCTGCTCACGCGCCTCGGCTTCCTCGCGTCGAGGGCGACGGCGCGGCAGCCGGACTCGATCCACCGCGGCGTCTTCGTGAACCTCAGGATCCTCTGCGCGTCGCTGCCGCCGCCGCCCGACGACGCGACCGCGGTGCCGCCGGGCGAGCACGCGACGAACCGCGAGCGCGTCGCGGCCCACACGGGCAAGGGGACGTGCGGCGAGGCGTGCCACGCGACGATGATCAACCCTGCCGGGTTTGCCTTCGAGCACTACGACGCGATCGGCAAGTACCGCGCGACCGACAACGGCGCGCCCGTCGACGCCGCGGACGTCTATTATCTCGGCGGCCAGCCGAGGAGCTACGCGGACGCGATCGCGTTCAGCCAGGTCCTCGCCGAGAGCAGCGAGGCGCACGCGTGCTACGCGAAGCACTGGGTCGAGTTCGCCCACGGCCGCGACGCGGCCGCGAAGGACCGGGGGCTCATCCAGGCGCTCGGCGACGCGTCGCGCGGCGGCGCCTCGACCCAGGAGCTCGTCCTCCAGATCGTCTCGTCCACTTCCTTCCTCGCTCGCGTTCCCGCGGAGGCGCCATGATCACCCGACGACGTGTGCTTCGAGGCCTGTTTGGCGTCACGGTCGCGCTCCCGTTCCTGGAGACCTTCGCGCCCCGGCGCGCCGCGGCCGGCACGGGCGACGCGCCGCCCTTCGCGATCTTCATGCGCCAGGCGAACGGCGTGGCGCAGGAGGTCGACGACGAGCCCGAGATGTTCTGGCCGAGCGAGACGGGCCCGCTGACCGCCGAGTCGATGGAGCGGGACAGCGACCGCGCGGTCAGCGAGCTCAAGGACTACGCGAGCCAGCTGATCATGGTGCGCGGCATCAGCTTCGCGTTCAAGGCCAACGGGTGCGGCCACTCCGGCGGCGGCAACCAGTGCCTCACGGCCGCGCGCGTGTCGGACGATCCGTCGGGCAACGAGTCGCTCGCGATGGGCGAGTCGATCGACAACCGCATCGCGACCGAGCTCAACCCGGCGGGCGTCGAGCCGCTGACGCTCTACGCGGGCAGGATGGTCGGCTACATCAACGAGGTGCTCTCGTACCGCGGCCCGAAGCAGCTCCGCGCCGCCGAGCGCGACCCGTTCAACGCGTACAAGAAGCTCTTCGGGCTCGCCGACGCCGACGACGGGGTCGCGCAGTCGCTGGCCGAGCGCCGCACCAGCGTGAACGACCTGGTCCGCGGGGAGATGCAGGCGCTCATGGGCCGGAGCGACCTCAGCAAGAGCGATCGCGAGCGGCTACAGCTCCACTTCGACAGCATCCGCGACCTCGAGGTCGCGCTCGCCTGCAAGCTGCCGCAGGAGCGGGTCGCCGAGATGGAGGCGATCTCCCCGGAGGTGCGCAGCCACGACAACGTGGAGACCATCGCCCGCATGCAGATGGACATCATCGCGCTCGCGATGGCGTGCGGCGTGACGCGCGCGGCGACGCTCCAGGTGGGCGACGGCAACGACGGGACCGAGTACACGATCCACGGCGCGCGGCAGAAGAGCTTCCACAAGATCTCCCACCGCATCGACGGCGACGGCTCGGAGGGGCCGCCGATCGAGGGCGCGCAGGAGCTGCATCACCAGATCGACCGGATCCACGGGCGGATCTTCAAGCACCTGCTCGACAGGCTCTCGTCCTACGAGCTCGGCTCGGGGACGCTGCTCGATCACGGGGTGGCCGTGTGGCTCAATGACAACGCTGACAAATACCACTCCTTCCGGAGGGTCCCGTACATCCTCGCCGGCGGCGCCGCGGGCTACCTGAAGACCGGCCAGTTCGTCGACGTCAAGGCCACCAACAACAAGCTGCTCAACACGATCGGCGCGGCCGTCGGCTGCACCAACGGCCAGGGCGGCCCTCTCGACACCTTCGGCGACGAGAGCCTCGAAGGCGGGCTCCTCGATCCGATCATCGCCTGAGCGCGCCTTCGCCCGCCGAGCGGCTCATCGCTCCTCCCGATGGACACCGCTCGGCGGCCGCCGGCCGCTCAGCTGAGGAGCTCGACCGCGATCTCGACGGTGGTCTTCTGGCCGCCGCGGAGCAGGTCGACCTTCACCTTCTCGCCCGGCTTCTTGCCGTCGAGCGCGTTGTAGAGCGCGTCGTAATCCGCGACCGGCGCGCCGTCGAGCCCGACGATCACGTCGCCCAGCACGAGCCCGCGGTCGCCCTCGGAGAGGCCGCGCAGGCCTGCCTTGGCGGCGGGGCCGTCGGGGATGACGCCCATCACGATGACGCCGCGGATGCCGTTGCGCCGCTCGAGGCGGCGGGCCGGGTCGAGCTGGATGCCGAGGCCGACCGTCTCGGCCTTGCCGGTCTTGATGATCTGCGGGACCACCCGCGCGATCATCGTCGAGGGCACGGCGAAGCCGATGCCGGCGGAGGCGCCGCTCTTCGAGAAGATCATCGTGTTCATGCCGATGAGGTGCCCGCTCGAGTCGAGCAGCGGGCCGCCGGAGTTGCCGGGGTTGATGGCGGCGTCGGTCTGGATCATGTCGCGGATGGTCACGCCGCCGGCGCCCTCGACCTGGCGGCCGACCGCGCTGATGATGCCTGTCGTCAGGGTGTGATCGAGGCCGAACGGGTTGCCGATCGCGATCGCCTTCTGCCCGACCTCGAGCGGCTCGCGCAGGGGCGCGACCTGGATCGGCTTGAGCATCTCCTTCGGCGCGTCGATCTTGAGCACGGCGATGTCCTTGCGCGGCTCGACGCCGACGAGGCGCGCCGGGAACGTCTTCTCCCCCTGGAGCCGGACGATGAGCGACTGCGCGTTGTCCACGACGTGGAAGTTCGTGACGATGTGCCCGTCAGCGTCCCAGACGAAGCCCGAGCCCGAGCCGGCGGGCACCTCGACCGCGGTCCCGAAGAAGCGATCCACCACGAGGCGGCGCTGCGTCACGAACACCGTCGCGGACGCGACCTCGCGGAACACCGAGATCGTGTTGCGCTCGTCCTCGATGAGCGCGTTCTTCGACGGCGGCGGGACCGGCGGCGGCATCGTGTCGATCGTCGTCGAGGCCGGCGGCGCCGCGGGCGCGTCGTGGGCCGTCGTCGCGCTCTGCGGCGGGCCGCCGGGGCTGGGCTTCCCCTTGCATCCAGGGGCAGCGGCGAGCGCGGCGACGGCGAGGAAGGCGGGGAGTCGAGCGGTTCTGCGGTGGCGCATGCGGCGCAATCTAGCCTGCCATGGGCAAGGCGTCTCCCCTGCGGCGCGCGCTCGCGGGGCGGTGCGGCGATCTGCCGCGCGCAACGGATGCGCGGACAGCCGCCCCGGCGGCGCCGGATCGGATCCGAGATGCAAACGGGCCAAGTTGCGGTAGAGGTGGCCCTGACGGATGAAGCCAATGACGCCAACTTCAACGAAACTTCAGACCACCCCCCCAGCCGCGAAGGAGCCCATCAAGGTGCTCCTGCTCGAGAACATCCACCAGAGCGCGCACGAGCTCTTTCGATCGCGGTCGATCGAGATCGAGACACGGAGCTCCGCGCTGAAGGAAGACGAGCTCATGGCCGCGCTCCCGGGCGTGGACATGATCGGCATCCGGAGCAAGACGCACGTCACCGCGCGCGTCCTCGAGAAGGCCGACAAGCTGCTCGCCATCGGCTGCTTCTGCATCGGCACGAACCAGGTCGATCTCGACGCGGCGAACCGGCGCGGTGTGCCGGTGTTCAACGCGCCGTTCAGCAACACGCGCAGCGTCGCCGAGATGATCATCGCCGAGTGCGTCATGCTCTCCCGGCAGCTCGGCGATCGGTCGCGCGAGGTGCACGCCGGCACCTGGAAGAAGGTCTCGAAGGCCTGCTACGAGATCCGCGGCAAGACGCTCGGCCTGATCGGCTACGGCCACATCGGCCAGCAGCTCGGCGTGCTCGCCGAGGCGATGGGGATGCGCGTCGTCTACTTCGACATCGGCCAGAAGCTCCCGATGGGCAACAACCGCCCGCTGCCGACGCTGGAGGCGCTGCTCGCCGAGTCGGACTTCGTCTCGCTCCACGTGCCGGGCACGCCGGAGACGCACAGGATGATCGGCGCCGCCGAGCTCGCGCACATGCGCAAGGGCTCGTACCTGCTCAACGCGAGCCGCGGCACGGTCGTGGTGATCCCGGCGCTGGCCGAGGCGCTGAAGAGCGGGCACCTCGCGGGCGCGGCGATCGACGTCTACCCGGAGGAGCCCGAGTCGAACTCGGACGGCTTCCACACGGAGCTGCAGCGGCTCCCGAACGTCATCCTGACGCCGCACATCGGCGGCTCGACCGAGGAGGCGCAGGAGGCCATCGGCCGCGAGGTGTCGCGCGCGCTGACGCAGTTCGCGACCACCGGGGCGACGACGGGCGCGGTGAACTTCCCGAACGTGGAGCTCCCGCCGCTCAAGGGCACGCACCGCATCCTCAACGTCCACCGCAACGTGCCGGGCGTGCTCCGTGACGTGAACCGCATCGTGTCGGACGTGAACGCCAACATCGACAGCCAGGTGCTGTCGACGGACGCCAACATCGGCTACCTCATCATGGACCTCTCGCAGGACGTGTCGGCCGAGGTGAGCCGGCGGATCGGGGCGCTGGAGACCAGCCTCCGGACGCGCGTTCTTTACTGAGAGCAGGGCCCGGTCGCCGGCGGGGGGGCCGGGGCCCCGCCGAGCTCGCCCTCAGGCGGCGGCCTCGACCCGGCTCCGCTCGCTCCGCCGCGCCGCCGGGTCGTCCCCCGCGAAGACGAGGGCGAAGACGACGAACCCGGCCCACAGCACCGCCAGGTGGTAGAGCATCGCGACGCCGCCCGAGGCCTCGTAGAGGGCGCTCGACACCGGGGGGCCGAGGAGCATCCCGGCGGCGTAGAAGACGTTGTAGAGCGAGTTCGCGCGGCTGTAGTCGCGCGGCGCCGTGACGACGCCCTGGAGCGCGAGGCTGAGCGGCGAGATCGACGCGAGCGTCGCCCCGGCGACGAGCACCGCAGCGCACATCGCCTCGTAGCGATCCAGGTACACGAAGCCGAGGATCATCAGCGTGCCGATCGCGCCGAGCACGCGCATGAGGAACAGGTGGCCGCGGCGATCGCCGATCCGGCCAAAGACGTTGGTGAAGACGAGCATCCCGACCGCGAAGTAGGCAGGGATGAGGATCGTCTGCTCCAGCGTGACGCCCTTCGACGCCATCAGGTACAGCGGGAGGAACAGGACGACCGAGGCCTGGAAGTAGCCATAGGCGAAGGTCGCGAAGCACGCGGTCTTGATGCGCCAGAGGATCGAGGCAGAGGTCGCCTGGGGCTCCCCGCCGTCCGGCGCGCCGGCCTCCCCGTGCGCCGGCGCGTCCCTCGGGTCGCGATCGAGGCGCGCGAGCACGAGGAGCGCGGAGAGCGCCGCGATGACGCACGAGACAACGAACGCCGCGGGCATCGAGGCGAGCGCGACGATGCCCTTCGCGCAGAGCGGGCCGATGACATAGCCGAGCGCCATCGCGACCGCATAGAGGCTCGTGATGAACGCCTTGTTGTCCTTGTCCGACCGGGCGAGCAGGATCGTCTCGCAGCTCACCCAGATGCCGACCGAGCACGCGCCGTCGAGGAAGCGGACCGCCGCGATGGAGGCGAAGCCCGGCAGGTAGGGGAAGACGCCGACCGCGGCCGCGTACCCGGCCAGCGAGCTCACCAGCGTGGCCTTCGCCGAGAACCGGCGGATGAGCGCGCCCATGGGCAGCGAGAGCAGGACGATGCCGAGCGCGAAGCACGACGCGAGCAGCCCGATGTCGCGCTTGGTGAACCCGCGCATGTCCAGGAAGACCGCCGTGAGCGAGATGGCGATGCCGTAAGCGAGGCCGAGGAGGAAGATCGCGCCGTAGACGAGCCAGATATTCCGATCAGGGATGCGGCGGAGCATGTTCGCCCGGCAGGGTCGATCGGCCGCACCGCCGTGTCAAACGGGTCCGTGGCGGCGAAAAGCCGCTTTGACGACGGCGCGGCGCGACCGCGCTGCCGCGGGCTTCACCGCAGGAACTCGAGGAGGAGCTGATTGACCCTCTCCGGCCGGTCGTAGTGCACGAAGTGGCCCGCGTCGGGGACGCGGGCGACACGGGCGTTCGGGACCACCTCCGGATCCGGCTCGGCGAGCTCGGGGCCGAGGAAGCGGTCGTGCTCGCCCCAGATCACCAGCACGGGGGCGTCGACGCGGGGCGTCCTGGCCAGCCCGCGGAGGTTGCTCGGGCGGAAGCCGGCGCGGTAGTAGTTGATCGTGGCCGTGAGCGCGCCCGGCTGCGACCACGCCTCGACATAACGGGCGAGCTCCTCGTCGCTCGTCGCGCCCGGCCGCTGCGGTTCATGCTTCACCGCCGCGCGGAGCCACGCGTAGTCCTTCCTGCGGGCGAGCAGCTCGGGGAGCTTCGGGAGCTGGAAGAAGAACATGTACCAGCTCTTGCGGAGCTGCCGCGCCGTGCGGAACGCGGCGAGCAGCCGCTCGGGCCGAGCGCCGTTGAGGACGACGAGCCGATCGAGGAGCGCGGGATACCGCGCCGCGAACGTCCAGGCGACGGCGGCGCCCCAGTCGTGGCCGACCACCGCCGCGGCGCGCTCCGCGCCCGAAGCTTCGATGAGCGCCGCGACGTCCGCGGTCAGCTCGCCGAGCCCGTAGGCCGCGACGCCCCGGGGCTTGTCCGAGAGGTTGTAGCCGCGCATGTCCGGCGCGATCACGCGGTAGCCCGCCTCGACGAGCGCGGGGATCTGGTGGCGCCACGAGTACCAGAGCTCGGGAAAGCCGTGGAGGAGCACGACCAGCGGTCCCTCGCCCGCCTCGACGTAGTGAAGGCGCACGCCGCTCCGTTCGGTGAACCGGTGCGATAGCTTGGATTCGTCGAGGGTCATCGTCTCTCCTTTTCGCAGGAATCACGCGCTGAATGGCTGGGTTTCTACATGCCCGTCCACCGGCGTCGCGCCGGATGCCTCTGGCCGAGGGGGCCTGGGACGCGCTCAGACATCGAGGATCTTGCCCGGGTTCATGAGGTTCAGCGGATCGAGCGCCCGCTTGATCGATCGCATGATCGAGAGCTCTTCGGGCGAGCGCGAGTAGGGGAGGTAGTCCTTCTTGAGCAGGCCGATGCCGTGCTCGGCGGAGATGCTGCCGCGGTACTTCTTCACGAGCGTGAAGATCGCGTGATCCGCCTCGTGGGTGCGCTGCAGGAACTCCTCGCGGGTGAGGCTGTCGGGCTTCATCACGTTGATATGGAGGTTGCCGTCGCCGATGTGACCGAAGAGCGCGATCTCCCACCCTGGATAGCGGGCCTCGAAGAGGCTCTCCAGCTCGGAGCAGAAGCCCTCGAGCTCCTGGATGGGGAGCGACACGTCGTTCTTGTGCGGCAGCCCGGTCGCCGACAGGCTCTCGCTGATCCCCTCGCGGAGGGTCCAGAGCTCGGCGGCCTGCGTCGCGTGCTGCGCGAGCGTGCCGTCGGTGACCAGCTCGCGCTCGAACAGCGAGGTGATCCACGCGTCGAGCGCCTCGGGCTCGCCGCGCTCGACCTCGATGAGCACGTAGTAGTCCGACGGCGCGGAGAGCGGCGTGCGCACGTTCCGGTGCCGGCGCAGGCGCGCCTGGCACTTCTCCGTGAAGAACTCGTAGGCCATCACCACGAACGGCCCCATCCGGGCCTCGCGGAACAGCGCGAGCACGCCGGCGAGGTCCGGCACCGCGAACAGGAACACGTTGAGCCCCTCGGGCACGCGCGTGAGCTTGAGCGTCGCCTCGGTGATGATCCCGAGCGTGCCCTCGCTGCCGATGAAGAGCTGGCGCAGGTCGATCCCCGTGTTGTTCTTCTCGAGCGCGCCGTTCAGGTCGAGCACCGCGCCGCTCGGGGTCACGACCGTGAGCCCGAGCACCCACTGCCGCGTGAGTCCGTAACGGATGACCTTCACGCCGCCGGCGTTGGTCGCGATGTTGCCGCCCACCTGGCTCGACCCCTTGGAGGCGAAGTCGACAGGCCAGGTGAGGCCGTGCGGCGCGACGTGCTGGTGCACCACCTCGGTCACCGCGCCGGCCTCGACGCGCACGGTCGCGCCGAGCACGTCGACCGGGCCCATCCGGCGCATCCGCTCGAGCGACACGACGAGCTCGCCCTTCGCCGCCACGGCGCCGGCCGCGAGCCCCGTGCGCCCGCCCGAGGGCACCACCGGGACGCGGTGCTCGGAGCACAGGCGGAGCAGCCGTGAGACCTCGTCGGTCGAGCGCGGGAGCGCGAGGGCCGAGGGCCTGGGCTCGTGGACCTTGGTCCAGTCGCGGCCAAACGTCGCGAGGTCAGCCGCGTCCGTGGAGAGGAAATCCGCGGGAAATTCGCGCTGGACGGCCGCGAGGAAGTCGCCGGGGAGGCCGGGAAGTGGGCTCATGGCCGGCTCGGTACTGCGGTGTGGCTGCGAGGGCAAGCGGCCTTCGCGGCTCAGCCGGGCTCCGGGATCTCGCCGCGAAAGTGCGCGCCGACCAGCTGCACTGTCGCGCCCACCGCGCGCAGCGCGGCGGCGAGCGCGTCGTCGTCCTCGACCGTGACGAGGAGGGCCTCGGGGACGCACGGGGCGTGGGGGCGGATGGCGTCGAGCAGGGGAGCGGCGAGCTCGGGAGCGGCCATGCGGAAGGGAAACGCGCCGGGGAGCAACGGGTCGAAGCTCGCGAACCCCAGCGGGGCGGCGCCCGGCGCGGCGGGGTCGAGGAGGCAGAGGAGCACGAGGCCGCCCCGGCCGCGGGCCTCGGCGATCTGGCCGGGCAGCAGGTCGAACGACGCCTCCAGGACGGCGTCGTCGGGCGGCTCGACCGGGCGGGCGATGACCGGGCGGGCAGGGCGCGGGAGGCGCGCCGCGGCGTCCCAGGCGAGCTGGAACGTGGTCATGGCGTAGACGTTCTCCATGCCGGCGCTCCGGTAGAGCCGCACGGCAG
>JAICEP010000206.1 GCA_025924095.1 Sorangium sp. | reverse complement strand
GGCCTCGAACCTGGGCAGGAAGTCGGCGGGGTCGCCCAGCCGGTTCCAGTCCTCCCGTCGCAGGTTCCTGGCGACCGCGAGATCGGCGGCCCAGTTGATCCTCTGGCGGCCGTCCGGCTCCGGTGGGGAAATGGGATACGCGACGAACTTCTGGTCCTGATGCCCGGCAATGATCATGCTGGCGCCGGTGAGGAAGGGCGCCGCCAGGCTGGTCGCCCGCCACAGCATGCGACCGCCGTAGATCGGCGGCCCCTCGTCCGGATAGAGGCCGGCGCGCGCCGCCGAGTGGATGCCGTCGGCGCAGATCAGGAGGTCGGCGGGAACCTTCCACGCCGCGCCCGCGCGATCGAGGAAGAGCGCCTCGATGCGGCCTTCGCCCTCTTCATGATGGCCCGAGAGGCGCCGGTCGCAGATCACCCGGTCAGGGCCCAGCCGCTCGACGGCGGCGTCGAACAGCACGCCCTGCAGGACGCCACGGTGCAGGGAGATCTGCGGCGCGGCATGCCCGGCGAAGCGGCCGCGCGGCTCGCCCCAGATGCGCTGGCCGAAGCGGTTGAAATAGACAAGCTCGCGGGTCGCCACCCCGTGGGCCAACAGGGCCTCGAGCAGGCCCAGCTCGCCCAGCACCTCCACGGCGTGGGGCAGGAGGTTGATACCGACCCCGAGCGGCAGGATGCTGGGCGCCGCCTCGAACACCGTCACCTCATGACCCGAGGCGTGCAGCGCCAGAGCCGCGGCCAGGCCGCCGATCCCAGCGCCCGCAACGATCACTTGCATAAGTCCTCCCGTGGATACGCGGCTCGACGCCGCCCCTTGTTGAAGCCTCCGCCCTCTCGATCGCTGGCTCGGCGGCCGCGGAGGGTCATCATCGCGGCCGCCGAGCATTGAAATATCCATCCTCGTGGTCGAACATCCGTGCTGAGCCGCAACATGGTGTACCGGAGACATGGATACATTCCGTGACAGCGTAAGGTCTGTGATCGCGCCAGGCGCCGGTGTTCCTGCAGACTCCTTGTTCTATTGGCGCTCGTGGAAGGTGAGGCTCACCCGCGCGACGCGAACCCCGGGTCGGAGCTCACGCACTCCTTCGTGTCGAGGATGAGCAGGGGCCGTCCGCACGCGCCTCGAAGACCGGCACGAGCGCGCCGAGCGGTCCACAGCTCCTTACCACGATGACCTCGCCGTCGATCGAGGACAGCACGTATCTGGCGTCCAGCACCGTGCTCGATCCGAGGAGCTGGTAGTCCCCTCCCGTTCGCACGAAGCGCCGACGGGAGCCGCGCCGGGGTATAGTCGTCGCCCATGCTCGATCGCCAACAGGTGTTGCGCCAGACGCGGGCCCAGCTGCACCCGGAGCGCATCGCCCGGCGGGAGGGCGCGCTCGCGCGAGCGCGCACGCTGATCGAGGGCTCCCTCGGGCAGCTCGACGAGACCGGCCTCCGGCGGCTGCTCCAGCTCTTCAACGCCGACCACGTCGACGGCCGCGACGTGAACAATCGCTTCGCCACCGGCCTGATCGGCAACAACGCGAACCTGCTGGTCGCCGCGCTCGACGGCGTGAACGCGGGGGTGCCTTCTTTATGGCAAGCCGACGACGCCTGGCTCGCCGAGCACCTGGCCGCGCTCCGCCGCGGGCGCAGCCTGCCGGGCGGCGGCTGGCTGTTCCCGTCGATGATCCTGCACGCCCGGGATCTTATGCGCTTCCCGCCGGCGACCCCGACGATGGCGCGGGGGCTCGCCGCGATCGACGGCGGCCCTCCCATCGCGCTCGGCAAGCCGACCGGGTACCTCGACTACAGCGCACGCGTCCGCAAGCTCCTCGAGGAACACACGATCTCGCCACACGGCGCCGACGTGCTGCTCTGGAACGGGGCCCAGCTCGCCGGAGAGGCCGCGGACTCGGACGCGGGCGAGCTCGAAGAATCCCCGGCCGCGCCCCCCGCGCCGGAGCCCGCGCGGCCGACCGCCGGACGCGACGCCACGACCGTCGGCCTGGCCGCTCGGGGTCTCGACGCATCGGCCAAGCTGTCGCGCTCGACCCGCCCTCCCGAGAAAGACCCGAGCGCCCCGCGGCCAGCGCCGTCCACGCCCGCGAGGCCCGCCTCGGTCGGCTGGCTGCACCTCACCGACCTCCACCAGGGCATGAGCGGCACGAGCTGGCTGTGGCCGAACGTCATGGGCGCGCTGTTCGACGACCTCGCGCGCCTGCACGACCTGTGCGGCCCGTGGGACCTCGTGCTGTTCACCGGGGACCTGACCCAGCGCGGCAGCCCCGAGGAGTTCGAGAAGCTCGACGCTACCCTCGACAGGCTGTGGCGGCACTTCGACCAGCTCGGCTCGCAGCCGCGGCTGATCACCGTGCCCGGCAACCACGACCTGAGGCGCCCCAGCGATCTCGATCCGTACGTGCTCGCCCTCTCGCAGTGGCACGCCAACCCGCGCCTGCGCGACCACGTGTTCGACGAGAAGAGCGGCCTCGGCTACCGCGAGTGCCTCGCGAAGGTCTTCAAACCCTACACCGATTGGGTCGATTCCGGCCGGTTGCACGTCCGCGACCGCCAGAAGCTCGGCATTCTGCCGGGCGACAGCTCGTACTCGCTGTCGATCCACGGCCTCGAGCTCGGCGTCATCGGCCTCAACTCGGCCTTCCTGCAGCTCACCGGCGCCGACTACCAGGAGCGCCTCGCCGTGGACCCGCGCCAGCTCCACGTCGTCTGCGACGAGTACGCCCCCGAGTGGTTGCAGCGCCACCACATCAACCTGCTGCTCACCCACCACCCGCCCGAGTGGCTCCACCCGCAGGCACGCCAGGAGTTCCGCCAGGAGGTCGACCCGGCCGGTCGCTTCGCCGCCCACTTCTTCGGCCACATGCACGAGGGCACCGCCACCTCGACCGCCCACGGCGGCGGCCACGCGCGTCACGCCCTGCAGGGCGCCTCCCTCTTCGGTCTCGAGGAGCACCACGGCCCCGGCGGCCGCGGCGTGACCCGCCTCCATGGCTTCAGCGCCGGCCGCTTCGAGCTGCTCCCCGGCGCCGCGCAGGCCCGCGTGCGCGTCTTTCCCCGGCGCATGTTCACGAGCGCCGGCGGGCGGAAGATCGACCGCGACGTCTCCGCCTACCACCTCGATGAGCGCGGCTCGTTCGCCTACGAGGTCCCGACCGCCCGCCGCACATGACGCCTCGCCCGCGCCATGCTCCCCGTCTACGTCGGCTTCGGCAGCATGCCTGTGGACCCGCAGACCGGCCGCATGGTCATCGAGCCCGTGCGGGCTGCGGGGCGCCGTGTCGCGCTGTCTCTGGGGCCGCGCTGGGGATGCGCCCTCGATCCACGCGGTCGCTGCGCGCGACCGCGATGGCCGGCTGGACAGTCGCGCGCCCCTCCGATGTAAGCCCGTTGATGATTCCATTCGATTCCGTGACGAAGTGCTCTCGCCACGCGTGCCGCCTGGGATGATAGAGCTGTACGACAAGCTTGCTCTCGGGGTCGATCGACGCGATATTCGGCCCCTTCTTCAGGCTGCAGCGAACGCTGCATAGACACAGGTTGTCGACATCATCCGAACCACGAGGTTGCCTTCAGATGATGTGGTCTACCTGGTGGGGCAAGATGGATGCGTCCTGCGGAAGGTGGCAGTACTCGCATGCCCCCTGGGCGCGCCGCTGGACCAGCTCTCGCGTGTTGCTCGGCAGCTTCACGAGGCCGCGCGCAGGGGCCATACCTCCTCTGCCTGAAGCTTGAGGAGGCTGAGCATGTCGTTCAAGCGGACGACCTCGGCATACTCTCTGTGCTCTTCCCGGCGGCGCGGAGGACGGGCGCGACGAAGTGTCCCCGATCCCTGGCGACGTCGATGGGGTCGCCCCCCCCGGCGTCCCGCGCCGCTCCGCCCGCCCAACGTCCCCGCATTCAGCTGCGTGGTCCAGAGGGAGCGAGCGACCGATGGCCACGGCAGCTGCAATGCGATGTTGGGTCCATTGCGTCTCCCGCAGCAGAGGACCCTTGACGTGGTTCCGGCGCGAAGGCGTCCGGGCGCGGACTCTGGCCGCGTGATCTGGCATCGCCGATCGGAACATGGTACAGGGCATTAATGAGCCTGAAAGACGTTCTAAAACAGCGTGGGGAAGAGAAGGCGACCGACCTCGAGGAATTCAAGAAGGTCGTGACAACGCTGATGGGCGACATCAGCAAGTGGGTGGAGGGGTTGCCGCTATCGGTACAGGAGTGGAGCGTGCTCGTGCAGCACATCGACAAACGTCTCAATCTACCGGCGATAACAATCCACTTCAAAGACGACCAAGTGACCGTGCAGCCGCGGTCGTTTCTAGCGGGGCGACGACCTCAGGTCGAGGTTAGCTCGGGCGCGCGCGCCGCCCTCCTGGAATATGTTGGCGCGTCCGGATGGATGTATTCCTGGGAGGGGGTTCACGGCCCGCTCGAGCCTCTGACCGAGGAAACCTTCCGCGACGAAGTTCTCGCAGAGCTTCTACGATGAATCACCTTGACAAGGCTAAAGCATGGTACGATACCCAGCTTTCTCGGCTGAAACACATTCAGGAACTCAGTGAAGAGCATGACCAGCAGACTCACTTACGAGCGCTGCTTGGCGACCTGTTGCGTTTCAAGAAGGGCGAGCGGAAGGCGCGGCTCAAGGAGGAGCGCGAGGACCTGTACCGAGTAGCCCTCATGCGACTGTTTGCAGGGTTCGAGGCGGACTTCAAGGATGGCTTCTTCGAGTACATTGCCAAGCGCAGCGGGATGTCGAAGAAGCAAGTTGAAAAAACGCTGCCGGACGCGATCTCAACATGGCTAGTGATGTATCGCGTCCTCGAGCCGCAGAGCTTCTCGGAATCGTTGTTGGGTCAGATTAATCGAATTCGTGACGAACGCAATCGACTGGCACACGGAGGGTTCCACCAGGAGCTCGCCCATACCACTCCCGACGAGGCATACGGCGCACTCAGGCAGCCACTCGAGACCCTTGCCGCAAAAGCTCAGGGCTAGAGCACCGATCAGTTTGCCCGTACGACACGTACTCCGACACCCTCTTGGCCCGATCGGACCCGCCAACTTACCGAATTCGTGCATGTTTCCGGCGCATCGAGACGGCGTCGCGCTCCGGGCATCACGTCAACGGACATGTGGGGCAGGATGGTACTGGACCGCCGGAAGGCGTTTGGAAGCGCTGCCCTCGTACCCTCTACCCCCTACCCTCTTTCCGCGACAGCGTTCGGCGCGCGCTCGCGGGTCGACCGGCGCTAAGGTCGCGCTCATGACGTCTACCGTCACCCGCAACACCGGCTCCACCATCAAGTACGCCGTCATCACGGCGGTGCTCGCCGGCCTCTCGTTCCTCTGTTTCCGCGCGATGATCGACCGCTCCGGTCCGCTGTGGCTGCTCTGTCTGGTCGGCGGCATCGGGTTCGCGGTGTTCGCGTTCGGGTCGCTCCTCGTCGCCAGGGACCTGGCCGGCACCGCGACGTGCCCGCGCTGCCAGGCGACGCTCGCGGAGATCGAGCTCAACCACACCGACGACCCGGCGTTCTGCGACAAGTGCCAGGCCGCGTACCTCGTCGACAAGCGCGTCCTCACCGTGCTCGCCGGCGACTACGTCCACCCGCAACCGGGCTTTCCGGTGCCGGTGACGAGCGAGACGATCAGCTGGCCGGAAGGCTGCTGCGTGTGCGCGAAGCCGGCGACTCGCGGCATCGAGGCGAAGGCGGACGACGGCCAGACCGGGACCAACGTGGCCGTCGCCGCGGCCGGGCTCGCGCTCGGGAGCATCGCGGTGCGCACCGGCGGCGGCACGAGCTACACGCTGCGCATCCCGCACTGCGCCGAGCACGACGACGGCGCGAAGCTCGAGATCAAGATCGGCAACGAGCCGCCGCTGCAGATCCGCTTTCGCTCGTACGCCTACCAGCGCCGCTTCCTCCAGCTGAACCCGAGGCCGGCGAAGGCGGCGTAGATCCGCTTCAGCCCTGACGGTTCGGCGCCGCGGAACAGTCCCGCCGGGGGAGCTACGCGGCCTTCAGGCCCTCGGCGTCCGGCTCGTCCGCGGTGCGCCGCTTGTGCTCCCGGGCGATGCCGATCACGACGCCGAGCCACACGAGCGCGAGCACGATGTTGACCATCGCGAAGTGGCGGATGGAGAGCGCGAGCACCTGGCCGACGATCACCCCGACGGCGGCGAGCACGTCGCCCGCGCGGACGACGAAGGTGTCGATGGCGGCCTTGGCGCTGTACTTCGCGTCGCGGCCGACCGGCAGGAAGAGCGCCTGCCGCGCCGTGTTCTGGACCGAGTAATCGGTGCTGTTCTCGGCGATCTTCGCGACGCGCACGACGGCGAGCGCGGGCAGGACGGCGAGGGACGCGTAGCCGAGGACGGCGATGGCCGGGAGGATGAACAGGGCGAACCGCACGCCGAGGTACTTGAAGATGCGCGAGACAAGGAAGAGCTGCAGGATGACGCCGAAGGTGTTCACCCAGTAGAAGAAATCGCCCTTGAAGGTGCCGATGATCGCGCCGAGCGCCGCCTTTTTCCCCTTCTCGGTGCGCGGGTGGACGAGCCCCTTCGCGGCGCCCTCGACGACCTTGCCGCCGGCCTCGACGTCGAACGCCCCGCCCCTGACGGCGGCGATCTTCCCCTCCAGCAGGCGCGACGCCTCCGGATCGACGAGGTAGACCGGGGCGCCCGCCGCGAGCGGCGCGCCCGGGTCTGCGCCCTCGGCCCCGGCGGGGGCCGGCCCCCCCTCGTCTGCGGCGCGCGGCGCGCTCTCCGGGCTGAGCGCGCTCGTGGCGGACTCGATCAGGGTGCGATCGAGGATGTACTCGCCTGTCGAGTTCACCCAGTTGAGGACGAGCGTCAGGCCGGCGATGAGGAGGAGATAGCGGTCGCGCGCGATGATCTTGAAGCCGCCGGCCGCGCCTCCGGGCGGCGCGTCGGCCCTGGCCTCCTCGCCGCCGAGGCGCGCGAGGTCGTTGCGATGGACGATGTGCGTGAGCCACAGGCAGACGAGCAGCACGCCCGCCGCGAGGAGCATCATGTTGTAGGGGCCGATGGGCACGTAGACGCGCTTCGCGATCTGCGCGCCGAGCATGGCGCCGAGCGAGCTCCCGATACCGACGATCGCGAAGAGCCGTTTGCCCTGCTCGGGGGTGTAGATATCGTTGGCGAACGACCAGAACTGCGCGATCACGGTGAGGTTGAAGCAGCCCACCCACAGATAGAACGGCACCCCGAGGGGGACGCCGAGGCGCGCGAGGAAGAAGAAGAGGACGAGGTTGCCGGCGAAGAAGAGCGTCAGCGCGGTGGTGAGCTGCATGCGCCCGAAGCGCCTGGCCATGGCGCCGTAGACGCGGACCACGCCCACGAGGAGCAGCGCCTGGCCCGCCGCCGCGTAGGCCTTCACCTCTGGACCGTCGAGGTCGAGCCGCTGTCCGCCGATCTCGAGCCCGCCGCCCGCGAGGATCAGCGGCTCGCGGACCACCTTGAGGAGGTAATAGCCCGTGAGCAGGAGGAAGACGTTCAGCGTCAGGACGAGGACGCTAAAGACCTCGCGCGGCTTCACCTCGGCGAAGATGGAGAGGAGCCTGTGAAGCCCCCCTCGGGATCGTGTCTCGTTCTCGCCTGTGCTCGCCACGCGCCGCTCCATCCCGGGAAGACCGCCGTTCAGGCGGCACCGGAACAGGACCGATGCCCGAACGCGGGAGGCTATCGAGCCTGGTCCCGGCCGGCAACATCCCTCTCGGCGCCGGCCGTGTGAAGCGCCGTACAGGAGGGTTCGGCGTTCGACACGGGCGCGCGTGGCGCGGACAAAAGTCTCGCGGGCCGGGAACTCCGCTAGGCTCCCGCGTGGCGACGTGCGAGAGACGGGCGGATTGGGCACGAACGAGAAGGGATGGACGCGCGCGCTCGGCCCGGGTTGGCGGCGGCGCACGGCCGCGCTCGCGAGCTGCGCCGTGCTGTCGCTGTGCGCCGAGGCGCTGGCCGCGCCGCAGGCGGGGGCCGCGCCGCAGGCGGGGGGCGCTGCGCCGGCCCCGCCGGGGCGATCTCCCGCCGCGGCGCCGCGGGAGCTGGCGCCCAGCGCGAAGCGTGCTCTGCCGGACTACGATGGTCGTCCGGACGAGGGGGCGAGCGTCGGCGACGCGCTGCTCTGGGTGCCGCGCGTCGCGTTCTTCCCCGCCTACCTCGTCAGCGAGTACCTGGTCCGGCGGCCGCTCGGCTATCTCACGGTCGCGGCGGAGCAGGGCGAGTGGATCGAGGAGCTCAAGGACATCTTCACCTTCGGGCCCAACGACACCATTGGCATCGTCCCCACAGCGCTCCTCGATTTCGGCTTTCGCGAGAGCGTCGGTGTTTACATCTTCTATGACGACCTGTTCTTCCCCGGCAACGAGCTCCGCGTGCACGCGGCGACCGGCGGGGACGACTGGCTGAGGCTCACGATCGCCGACCGCATCCCGCTCGACGGGCGCGCGCACGTGAAGCTCCGCGGCGAGGCGGGCACCCGGCCTGACTGGCTGTTCGCGGGGATCGGCCCGAGGTCCCTGGGGCGCGACTGGGCCCGCTACAGCGCCCGCAGCGTCGAGGGGAGCGCGACGGTCCACGTCGGTTTCGACGCGTTCAGCTTCGTCGAGGCGTACACCGGCGCGAAGACCGTCGATTTCGACGACATCTGCTGCGGGCCGACGGTCGGCTGGCGGGTCGCGAACGGCCGCTATCCGCTGCCCCCCTCGTTCGACACGGGGTACACGGCCTACCGGATCGGGGCCCGGGCCGCCCTCGACTCGCGGCGGCCGCGCCCCGAGCGGGGCCACGGCGTCCGGCTGGAGCTCTCCGGGGAGCACGCCGCCGACCTGGAGCGACCGCTGCAGAGCCGGTGGCTCCGCTACGGCGGCACGCTGGGCGGGTTCGTCGATCTCACCGGGCACGACCGCATCGTGAGCCTCGCCCTCTCGGCGGCCTTCGCGGACCCGCTCGGCCCCGCCGAGGTCCCCTTCACCGAGCTCGTCGAGCTCGGCGGCGGCGCGCCGATGCATGGGTTCCGCGAAGGGCGCCTCCGCGGGCGGAGCGCCGCCGCGGCGACGCTCGAGTACCGTTACCCGGTCTGGGCGTTCGTCGACGGCACGGTGCAGGTCGCCGCGGGCAACGTGTTCAGCGAGCACCTCCGCGACTTCGATCTCGACCTTCTGCGCATGTCGTTCGTGCTCGGCCTGCGCACGAGCGATTCGCGCGACCACTCCTTCGACTTCCTGATCGGCTCGGCGACCGAGACGTTCGAGCAGGGCGCCAGTCTGCAGGAGCTGCGCCTCATGATCGGCGCCAGCCACGGGTTCTGAACGGCAGGGGGGAGCTCAGTCGGGCGGATCGGCCTCGTTTGGGCGCTCGATGCCGACGAGCTTGTAGCCGCGGCGCGGGCCGAGATCGTAGAGGTGGGCGCGCAGCGGGCCGGGGGCCTGCCCGTTCAGGAGGTCGACGATGGCGTAGCGCGAGGGCGCGTCGTCGGGGGCGCCGCCGTCCGTGGCGATGTGCGGGAGCGAGAGGCACACGCGGCCGTCCGGCGAGGGGCGCACGACCGGCCACGCGTGCAGAGAGAGCGCCTCGCCGGCGTACATCGCGGCCTCGTAGCGGAGGTCTTGCGCGCGCGCGACGCCGGTGCGCCGCGCGAGGTCGACGCCGCACAGCTCGGCCGGCGAGGCCAGGGCGACGTCGGCGATCGGCGACAGGCGCGTGAGGTAACGCGCCAGGATCGCGCGCTTTCGCTGGATGAGCTTGTCGATCAGGAACGCTGTGTGCCGCGGGGCGGTGAAGTCGCCGGTCCGCACCGCCGCCTCGATGAGCTCCGGCGTGAAGCGCGCGAGCGTCCGGGCGGCCCAGGCGCCGTCGAGCTCGGTCATGCGCGCGAAGGCCGGGTTGGGGTAGCCGCCGCGCCAGTCCTCCGGCCGGAAGTCGCGATCGCTGAAGAAGCCGAAGATGTCGCCCCGCGGGTCGCGGGTCGCCCGGTCCCACGGCCGCTCGGGGATGCCGAGCGTGGCGAAGTCGAGGAGCGCGTACTCGACGTCGAAGTAGTAGGCGTGGCCGAGGCGCTTCGAGATGTCCTCCCACTCCCACTCGCTGCCGAAGCAGTCGCCGAGATCGATGGCGTAGTGCCGCACGTGGCCCGGCGATGCGTCCTTGTCGTCGCCGTCCTCGGCGAGCCAGACATCCATCGAGTTCTGCTCGCGCGAGTCGAAGTGGTTGAGCCACGCGGCGAGCAGGCGCCCCCCGCGCAGGTCGCGCCGGTCCTCGTGCGGGATGACGTCGTTCGGGTCGTCCTCCCGGGTCCCCTCGTACTTGAAGGGCCCGAGGGCGCGGCCCGGCAGCCAGCGCGAGGCGACCATGCGGACCCGGTCTCCTCGTTTGGAGGCCTTGGCGAGCACGCCGTCGAGCGCCGCCTGGTCGAAGGGCCTCGTGGTCCCGCTGTTGTCGGTCACGGTGAGCCCGGGCTGGAGCTTCAGGACCGACGGCTTCAGGTAGACCACCGAGTCGCACGGCGCCCAGAAGCCGGCGGCGTGGTAGAGGCGCGCCGCGATCGCGGTGGCGCCGGT
>JAICEP010000205.1 GCA_025924095.1 Sorangium sp. | reverse complement strand
GCCTGCAGAAGCACGCGGCGAAGCTGCCCTTCGACCTGCTGGAGCAGATTCCCCCGATCCAGGCGCCCGTGAGGGGGATCCGCCTCATTCACGATACGACGGTGTCCGGCGTCCACGGGGCGATCCGCCTCGTCAACCGCGCCGTGGGGGTCACGGTGGAGGTGGCCCTCTTTCTCGTGGAGCAGAGGACACGGCCGGCGGAGGCGCCGGACGGCGGCGCGGGCGCCGCGCCGGACGCGCCCTCCGGGAGCCCGGACGACGAGGTGACGTGAGCCCGGGCCGGGATCACCCCCTGCTCGAGGGCGCGCGGACGCCCTTCGGCGGCTCGCCGCGCCTCGGCAGGGTCGCGCGCCACCGGGCGCGCAGGGCGCTCGGCTTCTCGCCATAGCGCTCCTTCAGGAACGTGGCGCCGACCACGCGGTCCGTGCGGAAGGAGCGGAAGTCCTGGCGGAGCTCGCACCACGCCATGAGAATGCGCGTCGACTCGCGATACCCCACCACGACGGGCCACACGACGCGCTCGCTCTCGCGCCCCGCCTCGTCACGGTAACAAAGCGCGATCTTCGTGCCGGCGCGGATCGACGCGCGCACCTCGGCCAGATCGAGCGCGTCGGGGGCCTGGTTCCACGCGGGGGGCGCGCCCGTCGCCGGCTCGAGCACGAACGGGCGCAGCCGCTCGGGGACCGTCGCGGCGATCTTCGCGATGAGGTCCTGCGCTGCCCTCTGCAGGGCGGCGTCGCCGCGGTGGGCGACCCACTGCGCGCCGAGGACCGCGACCTCGATCTCGTCGGGCGTCAGCATCAGCGGCGGCATGTCGAAGCCGCGCTCGAGCACGTAGCCGGTGCCCGCCTCGCCCCGGATCGGCACGCGCTGGGCGAGGAGATCCGCCACGTCGCGGTACACCGTGCGCGTCGACGTCTCGAGCTCCTCGGCGAGCGCCGCCGCGGTGACCGGCGACCGCTGCCGGCGCAGGATCTGAAGGATCTGGAACAGTCGATCGGCGCGTCGCACGAGGATGCTGACACTAGGTTGTCAGCAGGGCGGGGCTACATCAAGCGAGGTCCACGACGGACCCAAGCTCTCGGAGATTGCGCATGATCACCCTGCACGGTTTCGGCCCCCTGTTCGGCTTGCCGGAGGCCAGCCCCTACGTGACAAAGACCGAGGTCCAGCTCAAGCTCCTCGGCCTGCCTTACAGGAAGGAGCCAGCGCGGCTCGATCAGTCGCCGAAGGGGCAGGTCCCCTTCATCGACGACGGCGGCGCGCGCATCGCCGACTCGCACTTCATCCGCGAGCACCTCGAGCGCAAGCACGGCAAGGATCTCGACGCCGGCCTCGACCCGCGGCAGCGCGCCGAGGCGTGGGCGATCGAGCGCATGCTCGAGAACCATTTCGCCGCGACCTCGGGGTACGCGCGCTGGCTCATCCCGGAGAACTTCGCGAAGGGCCCGGCGCACTTCGTCGACGGCGCGCCGGAGGAGCTGCGCCCGAAGCTGCGCGAGGAGCTCCTCGCGCGCGTCCGCGAGACATACCGCGCGTTGGGCGTCGCACGGCACTCGGACGAGGAGGTCGTCGAGCTCGGCGCGCGCTCCCTGAACGCGCTCTCGGTGCTGCTCGGGGACAGGCCGTACCTCTTCGGCGGGCGCCCTGCGGGCGTCGACGCGACCGCCTTCGCGGTGCTGGCCGGCATTCTCACGCCGTTCTTCGACTCGCCGCTGCGTCGCCGGGCCGAGGGCTTCGCGAACCTCGTCGCGTACACCGCGCGGCTGATGAGGGAGTTCTACCCGGATCACCCGTGGGAGGCGCCCCGGCCGGCGCGGCCGGGGGCCTGACCGCCGCGGCGCCCCGCTCGACCGGCGGGGCGTCGCGGCCTGCGTTCTGCCGCCCGGCGCTACTCCTTGGCGGGGGGAGCCGGCGCGGGCTCGGCCGGCGTGGGCTCGCCCACGTCGCCGCCGCCGCCGCAGGCGGACCCCCACGAGGCCGGGGCAGGCAGGGGCAGCGACGCCACCGGCGTCGCGAGGTCGTCGAGCGCGTTCGCGATCACGCCGCCGAAGGAGATCGAGTAGACGTGGTCCTCGATGAACACGCCGCGCCGCACCTCGGCGCCGCCGTAGTAGCACCCCGACGTCGCGCTGAAGAAGCCGCTGTGGTCGACCGCGCCGAGGTGGCTGAACCCGTCGGCGATATCGACGTTGAAGAGCTCCAGCGTGCTCGCGACGGCGCCGGTCTCCCGATCGTAGCTCACGACCGGGAAGGCGAGCACGTCGCGCTCGCCGTAGTACGTGAACGCCTTGTGGTTGTACTCGGCCTCCGAATACGCGTAATCCCCATCGAGCGTCTCCTTGTGCAGGAGCGCCGGCGCCGACGGGTCCGTGACGTCGAAGATCTGCAGCGCCAGGCCGGTCACCACGCCGTTCTCGTCTCCATCCCTGCCGATCGCCAGGAGGTGCCCGTCGCCGAGCGGGTGCATGTACTCGCTGAAGCCGGGGATCTTGAGCTCGCCCGCGACCGAGGGCGCTTCCGGGTCGGAGAGATCGAGCACGAACAGCGGGTCCACCTGGAGGAACGTCACGACATAGCCGCGGTCCCCGAAGAACCTCGTCGAGCGGATCTGCTCGCCGGGGGCCAGGTCGGTGACGGCGCCGATGCGCGCGAGCTCGGTCCCTTGCGCTTCGAGGACGAACACGCTGTTGCTGGTCGTCCACTCGGTCGCCGACCGCAGGATCGCGGTCGTGGAGATGCGGAGCTTGCCGTTGTGCTCATCGAGCGAGAACTGGTTGAGGATGTGGCCGGGCACCGAGCCCGACGCGACGTACCGGGGCTGGCTCGGGTCGGCGACGAGATCGAACTTGTGCAGGTGCGTGGAGTCCAGGCTCACGCCCACGTCGCCTTCCGGTGACGTCGGCTCCTGCCAGCCGCGCGCGGCGACATAGAGGGCGTCGTGGCTCGAATACACGGTGTCGGTCGCGCCGATGATCGAGGTCGACTCCGGCGCCTCGTCGAGGTCGGCGAGGTCGATCGACTCGATCTGCGTCAGGCCGTACGACGTCGTGCCCGCCTCCGGGATGTAGAAGTCCGCGCAGCTCGCGCCGAGCTCGGTGACCGTCTCCCCCTGCTTCTCGAAGCGGTACGGCAGCCACGCCGACAGCGGAGCCTCCTCGATGAGCGTCGTGTTCTCGGCGCGGAGCTGCTCGAACGCCGCGGTCCACGCCTCGGCGGTCTCGGGATAGACGGTCAGGTTGGAGGGCCAGTAGTTGAGCGCGGGCCCGTGGGCGCCGCCGGTGAGCACCGTGCGGACGTTCGCGTCCGTGCGCCGCGCCGAGGCGTAGCCGCCCTCGAAGTAGAGCTCCTTGACCACGCTGGGGGCGCCGCTCGCGAGGCTCAGGACGGTGAGCTTGGTGAGCGGGGCGTAGACATCGGGCGGCGGGGCAAAGTCGGTCGCCGGGTCATCGGGGCTCGCGCCGCCGTCCGGCGGTACGGGCTCGGTCGGCGCCTCGTCGCCGTCCGGCGGCGGGGGAGCCGGCTTGTCGTCGCCGTCCGGCGGCGGGGGCGCCGGCATGTCGGCGCCGTCCGGCGGCTCGGCGCTCCCCGGAGACGGCATCGAGCCGCCGCCCTCGGGGGGGACCGGCGCATCGTCGTCTCCCGGCCCGCGGTCCGGCGCACCGGCGTTTCCGGGCACGCCGGCCATGCCGATGTCGACGAGCCGGTAGTCGTAGTACCCCGGCCGCGGCTCGACGCCCGCTGCCTCGTAGATCGGTGCCCCGTTGACCGACGAGTAGACGACGACCTGGTCGTCCGCCACGAACATCTCGAGCGGGCTGCCCTCGATCGCCAGCGAGCTGCCCACCGCGAGCGACGACGCCGGCCACGCGGCCAGCGTGTAGAAGCTCTCGCCGTGGAGGATGTAGAGGTTGTTGCCGTCGGTCTTGACGATATCCGCCTCATCGACGCCGGCGACCTGGGTGTTCGTATCGGAGTGGGCCGGCCCGGCGCTGTCGCCGTCCGCCGCCGCGCCCTCGCCGCTGTTGGTCCCGCTGTCGGCCTGGGGCGGCGTCGGGGAAGGCGCGTCGGTGGGCGCCTCGGCCCCCCCGGGCACCGCGACGTCGCCGCCTGGGTCGAAGCCGCCGCCGCGGATGTCGCCATACACGGTATAGCTCGCGATCATGGCGTCGATCTGGGCGTTCATCTTGGCGAGCGCGTCCTGCTTCAACCGCGCTCCGAGGTCGTCGCACGACTGAGCCCGGTGGAGCGGCGCGCGCTGCGACGTGGTCTCAGGTTCGCCGGACGAGGACCCCGCATCGCATCCGGCGGCGAGGAGGCCTGTTGCAGCAAGAAGCCAGAGGGAGGAGTGGGCGCGGTGTGTTCGCATGGTGCCCGGCAACTTGGCAAGGCCCGCGCCATCCGCCCGCTCGCTCGGATGGCCGCGAATCGCGGCGATCCGCGCGCCTTCAGGCTTGCCGCGCCGCGGCAAGCACGACATGCATGCACTGGCGAGGGCCGTCTGGCACACGTGTGCCATGGGGGAGGGTGTGACTGGTTTCTTCCACCAGCGGGCTCAGAGGGGAACGGGCGCGGGGGGGATCTTGAACACGTCCCATGCGGGCGTGTGGTTGCTCGTGCCCGTCGTCTGGTTCCAGAGGTAGATTGACGGGTACGTGCGCACCGTCGTGCCCTCCACGACGACGCCGGTCACGTAGAGCTGCGATGCCTTCTTGTTCGCGTCCTTCTGGAGCGTGTAGCCGTCGCGGGACGACGAGACGATGACCCAGTAATAGGTCTTGCCGTCGACGGTCGTGGTCTCCGGCGACCACCTGGGCCAGCTGTTGTGGATCCCCGGGCTCGAGACCCCGAGGCAGGCCGGCGGGTCGTTGGCCGCGAGCCGCGTCGCCGCGCCGCCGGTCGAGGGGATGACATGGATGTCGGACGCGGGGTTATAGTACATCTCTCCCGGGCCCGGCGTCCGGTTGAACGCGACAAGCTGGTCGTCGGGCGAGAAGGCCGGGTAATACTCGTTGAACGCCGGCTCCGCGGCGCCCTGCAGCGGTGTTGCCGCGCCGCCCTGCCGGTTGTTGTAGGGCACCGTGTAGAGATCGCCTGCGCCGGCGGCGATCCGCCCGTCCTTGCCGGCGTCGGTGGACACGTAGACGAGGGTGTCGCCGTCGTGGCTCCAGTCCGGCATCAGCGCTCCGCGCGTATCGCCCTCGCGCGCGATGAACCCGTAAGCGGTCCCCTCCGCGGCGGCCATCTCTTGCTGGACCAGGTTGGGGTTGGCGTCGAGGGGATAGGTCGGGACCGGCGACTCCAGGTCGAACCACGCGAGGCGCGCGTTCGGCATGGTGCTGTACGACCCGCCGTCCCAGACCGTGCCGCGATCTCTGCCATAGGAGGTGACGACGATGCGGTCTCCGGGGGAGAAGTGCGCTTGGGACATCTTGGGCGCGCCGAGCCAGGCCTGGGCCATCGCCTCCGAGCCGCCCGGCGTCACGTACGGGGGGACCTTGCCCACGGTGTCTTTCTGCACGGAGGCGATGGCGAGGCCCCACAGCCGGTGATCCGTGAAGATGACGGACTCGCCGTCAGGCGTCGACGTATGGCACCCGATGCACTTGCTGCTTCGTGGCCGGGCTCCAGGGTGGATCAGCAGCGGATCGCGAGATCGCTCAGCGCGAGGCGCTGCCCCTTCCCGGCGTGGACGATATGAAGAAAGATTTGAGCAGGTAGGAAGACAGGAACCTTTGTCCCTGTCAAGCCTGTCGCAGGACCCTGTCGCGCGATGACCCGCGCCGCGCGGTGCTCGCGCCGCGGGGTGCGCCGGGGTGCTAGTTTCCTCGGGTGGCATCGCCGAATCGCATCGGGTTCCCGCTCAACCCCCGGCGGGCGCCCCGCGCGCTCGTGCTCCGCGATCTATCGCCGGAGGAGGCCAGCGCCGCGATCGACTGGTCCGGCTGGTACTTGCCCGACGACGCGGAGCGCCATGGCAAGGCCGAGCGGTCCGGGATCGTCCGCCTGCTGCTCTCGGTGCTCGCGCAGCTCGCGCGCGAGCGCGGCTGGGTGGACTGGTACGCCGGCGCCGACCACGCCTTCGCCTGGGTGCGGGCCGAGCCGCTGGTGCGCGTCCTGCCCGACCTCTACGTCCTCGATCACCGCCCGTTGCCGCCGCTGCCGCGGCAGTGGCAGACGTGGCTGCCGGGCCATCGCCCGCCGCGGTTCGCGCTGGAGATCGTCTCCGGCGACTGGCGCCGGGCGTACGAGGTCACGCCGGCCAAGTACTGGCAGCTCGGCTGTCCCGAGCTCTTGCTCTTCGATCCCGAGGCGGCCTCCGCCCGCGTGCCGCTCGCGGAGGAGCGGGTGCCGCTGCAGCTCTACCGCCGCGATCCGGACGGCACCTACCTGCGCGTCCACGCCGGCGCCGATCCCCTCTGGGTCGAGGCGTTCGACGCGCACGTCGTCGTGCTGAAGGACGGCCCGCACCCGACGTTGCGCGTCGCGCGGACCTCCCGCGCGACGGAGCTCGTGCCCGCCGAGGAGGAGGCCCTGCGCGCCGAGGGCGAGGTGCGCGCCCAGGAGCAGCGCGCCCGCGCCGCGGAGCAGCGCGCCCGCGCCGCCGCCGAGGCGCGCGTGCGCGAGCTCGAGGCGCGCGTGCGCGACCTGGAGGCCCGCGTCGCGCGCCGGTGAGCGGCGCTCGTCGGCGCGTGACCGGGCGCTACGCCGGCCGCAGGATCTGGCGCACCGAGTCCACGTCCGCGACCCGGTGCAGCACCGGCTGGAGGCCGGCGCCCGGGGCCTCGCCGAAGGCGCCGCTCGCCGCGACGGCGCGGGCGCGGGGGCCGTCGAGCACGAGGAACACGTCCCGGAGGCCTCCGGCGCCCGGCGCGTCGATCACGTCGACGATGCGCGAGCGATCGAGGTGCAGCTCCTCGTCGCCCCGCTGGATGAGCACGCGCCGATCGGTGATGAGGTACCGCGTCCGCGCCGCGAGCCGCGCGGGGCGCACCACCGACACGTAGAGCATCGCCGCCCCTGCGGCGACGAGCAGCACGATCGTGAGCGAGAGGGAGGCGACGAGCGCCACGAAGGACACGCTCTCCGGATCCATGCCCGCCGCGGTCACGATGCGGATGCTCCGCACGGCGTGCACCGCCGTGACCACCGCGAAGCTGCCGAGGAGCACGCCGAGCAGCACCGAGCCGACGCCGCGCAGGCCGTTCGGGAGCCACTTGTGCCAGCCGTCGGCCGGGTGCGCCGACCAGAGCACCCGCTCGCCCTCGTCGAGGCGCTGCGAGAGCAGCCGGTGACCGACGCCCGCGGGCGCCGACGGGACGACGCCCCGCAGGATCGCCCAGACGCGATCCGGGGCGACGACGCCGTTCAGCACGATCGACAGCCGCCGGCGGAGCGCGCCCGTCGGCACCGCCCTCACGAGCTCGAGGTCGCCGACGCCGGGGTGCTTCGGATGCCAGTGGATGCGCGCGTAGCTGATCGACCGCCGCTCGATGGAGCGCCGGAGCTTCCCGCGCTGCACCACGATGTGCAGGTCGGTGAGCTGGTACTCGAGCTCCGAGCGCCACCAGCGCGGCAGGTAGCTGAACGCCACCGCGAGGCTCGCCATCCAGGCCGCGAAGGCGAGCAGCTGGGTCGGCGACGCGTCGAGCGCCTGGCTCACCACGATGGCGGACGCCGTGCTGATCGCCGAGGTGACGCCGCAGACCACCGCGCCCACGACATAGAGGAGCGGCGTCGCGACGACCTTGGGACGTCCGGACCAGATCACCGTCTCATTGAACACCGAGTCGCGCATCTCGACGGTTCTCCGTTCGGGGTGAGCTGGCCGGCGCCGCCCCCGCGCGCGAGGGCGACCACGGTAAGGTGAACCCGCCGGGCGGGGTCGTAAAGGGGCGTCCTCGCATCCCGCTGCAGTGCGATCGGAGCGCGACCGGAGGCGACGTGCGGGAGCGACGTGCGGCGGCCCGTACGCGGCCCGGCGGCCCGTACGCAGCCTGACCCGCGCCTCGGCTCAGCGCCGCTGCGGCGGCCCGTGTGCGGTCTTGCGCAGGCGCTTCAGCGTCTGCTCGCGCTCCCGCTCGCACTGCACGCGCCGCGCCTTGGCCAGCGGCAGCCAGTGATCGTTTCCCGGGGCGCGCGCGATGTACGACTCCCACGCATCCACGGCCTGCAGGTAGGCCTCCGCGCGCGCGGCGCCGAGCTCGGCGCTCCGCGCCGCGGCCCAGTGGCCGAGCGCGGCATACCAGGCCTCGTCGTACGGAGGCACGTAGAACCAGCCCGCGCCGTTGATCTGCTGGTCGCTCCGGTCGTAGGTCCTCGCGAGCCGGATGTGCTCGAGGGCGCCCTCCAGGTCGCCCGACCGGTCGAGCGCCACGGCGAGCCCCCAGAGCGTCGTCACGCCGTAGCGGAACATGTCGAGCGACCCGAGCGCCGCCAGCGCGGCGCGGTAGCCCTCGACGGCGGAGGTGATGTCGCCGAGCGCCATGTACGCCTCGGCCTGGTTGGCCAGCAGCAGGGCCCGCGACGCCGCGTGCGGCTCGAGCGCGAGCGCCTCGTCGTACGCCTTGATCTCCTCCGTGTACCTGCCGAGCCGCGCATAGCAGACCGCGAGCGCGTGCCACGCGTCGGCCCGGGAGGGCGCCGGCGGGTGGGTGCGCAGGAGCCCCTCGAGCGTCGCGACCGCGCCCTGCACGTCGCCGAGGTGCTCCAGGATGTCGGCGTAGCGCAGCCGCACCGACGGGTCGCGCGAGGTCGCCGCGCCGGCGCGCTCGTACAGGGCGCGCGCCTCGCGCAGCCAGAGCGGGCCGATCTCCTCGATGCGCTCCAGGAGCGGCGAGCGCCGGAGCTGGTCGTACCGGGCGAGGAGCGCGTCGGCCTCGGAGATGAGCTCCGCGCGCTCGTCGGCCGCCGGATCCAGCGCGCGGGACCAGACGGTCGGCGCCGCGCGGAGGGGCGCCGCCGCGAGCGCGAACGAAAGGAGCGCCGCGAGGCCGGGCAGGCGCGGCCGCCCGGGCAGGCGCGGCCGCCAGATCATCGCGCGCCTCCCGCGTTCGGCCCGGGCGGGGGCGCCGCGCCGCGCTCCCGCGGGACGCGCGCGGCCGGCCCCGCCGTCGCAGCGCGCGCGGGCCGGTGGCCCCCTCCGCCGCCTCTCCGGAGCGCGTCGAGGCGCGCGCGCGCCGCCGTGGCCCACGGCCCCTGGCCACCGGCGCCCGACAGGTAGGCCTCCCAGCGCGCGCTCGCCGCCGCCGTCATGGTCCGCTCCAGCGCGAGCGCCTCGAGGGCGAGCCTGTCCTCCGGGACCGCGAGGTAATCGAGGGTGCGCAGGCGCGCCGCCGCGCTGGCCAGGTCGTCCGCGGCGTGCTCGCGCGCGGCGGCGCCGGCGTGCGGGTCGGCCGCGCGGGCGCGAGCCGCCGCCTGGGCGCGGTGGTCGGCCGCGCGGGCGCGGGCGGCCTCAGCGCGGGCGCGCGCGGCCGCCTGGGCGCGCGGGTCGGCCCCGGCTGCCGCGTCGCCCGCCTCGCCTGCGAGCGCGGCGTCGGCCTGGGCCTTGTCGCCGGCGCGGTCGAGCGCGAGCGCGAGCGACAGCGTGACGTCGCGGGCGAGCTGCGTCTGCGTGCGCTGGCGCGCCTCGCGCAGGTAGGCGATCGCCTCGTCGAGGTCGCTGCGGGCGCCCTCGGCGGGCGCGCCGGCCGGCGGCTTCGCGGCCGCGGCGGCCATCGACAGGTGCGCCGCCTCGAGCAGCACGAGCGCGCGCTGGTCGGCGGTGCCGAGCAGGTCGATCCGCGGGACGAGCGCGCGGTAGATCGCGATCGCCTCGTCGCGCTTGCCGGTGCGGGCGAGCGACCGGGCGAGATCGTGCAGCGTGTGCGGGTCCTCGACGCTGCGCGGGTCGATGCTCCGCGCGCGGTCGAAGGCGCGCGCGGCGTCCGCCGGCGAGCCGAGGGCGAGGGCGGCGCGCGCGAGCAGGACCTGCGGCGCGGCGCGCCCCGGCAGGATCTGGTCGGCGAGGCGCGCCGCCTCGCGCGCCGCCTCGGCGTCGCCGCCGAGCTGCGCCTGGCCGCGCGCGAGGAGGTCGCAGTAGCGCGGGAGCTCCGGAGCGCGCGCGCTCTCCCAGATGGTGGGTCCACGTGCGATAGCCCGGCGGGTCCGCGCCGAGCACTCGGGCGGCCGCCCTGCCGCCGCGGCGGCGGCGACGAGATCGCCGCTGCCCTGTCCGCCGTGCGCGGCGAGCGGGAGGGCTAGCAGGGCCGGGAGCAGCAGCGAACCGAGGTGCACGGCGGGAGTGTACCAGCGACCCGCTCCGGAGGCCCACGTCGGACCGGAGGCGGCGGGCTGGGATCCGGTTGATCGGGCGGGCGATGGTCCGATATGGTGCCCGAGGTGACAGCGCCACGGGGGGCGTTCGCGGGTCGTGTTTCGCTGGACTCCGCAGCCTTGGTGCCTCGTGAGGCCAGAGGAGGATCGACATCATGGGCGAGGTGATTCGCAAGGATGCGCCAGCGGACGACATCATCGGCGACGTGCGCGCGGCGCTCCAGAGCGCTTCGGCGAAGGGCGGGTCCCTCCGGGAGCTCGCCGAGCAGCGGCTCGTGCCCGTGCTGACGCTCT
>JAICEP010000204.1 GCA_025924095.1 Sorangium sp. | reverse complement strand
TGGGGCTCTCGTGACGCAACCGAGCCCCGGAGAAAGCGCGACGATGCGGTCGAAATCGAGCAGCCCCTCGGCCGCCGGAGAGGTGGGCGCGAGCCCGCGGCGGCCGGCGCAGGCGGCGGCGGACAGGGGCCGCGGGGCGAAGAAGGCGAGCCGCACCGAGGACGTGCTGAGCCGCTTCCACGAGGAGGCGCAGCTCGGCGAGGCGTACGACGCGCGCATGCTGCTGCGGCTATGGCCGTTCGTTCGTCCGCAGAGCAAGCACCTCGCGCTCTCGCTGTCGCTGCTCATCATCACCGCCCTGCTGGCGCTGATGCGCCCGCTCATCATGCGCGACGCGCTCGACGCCTTCGACTCGCCCGGCGGGCTCGATCGCCTCACGCGCAACGGCTTCCTGCTCACGGGCATCATGCTCGCGGAGCAGTCGCTCGCGTTCCCGCAGCTCTACCTGATGCAGCTCGCCGGCGCGCGCGCGATGGCCGACCTGCGCGTGCGCGTCTTCGGGTTCTTGCACACGAGGCGCCTCGGGTTCTTCGATCGCACGCCGGTCGGCCGGCTCGTCACGCGGGTGACGAACGACGTGGACGCGATCGGCGAGATGTTCGCGTCCGGCGCGCTCAACGCGTTCGGCGATCTGATCCGCCTCGCCGTCATCGTCGTGGTGATGGTGTCGCTCGACTGGCGCATGTCGTTGCTCGCCTTCGCGGCGGTGCCCCCCGTCGCCCTCGGCGTCAACTGGACGCGGCGCCGGATCCGCGACGCCTTCCGGGAGGTGCGGGCGAAGACGGCGAGGATGAACGCGTACCTCAACGAGCAGGTCTCCGGGATGGCCGTCGTGCAGGCCTACGCCAGGGAAGAGCGCTCGGCCGAGGAGTTCGACGAGATCAACGCGGCCTACCGCAGCGCGAACAACCGCTCCATCGTGCTCGACGCGACGCTCGACGCCGCCATCGAGATGGTCTCGAGCGTCTGCATCGCCGCGGTGCTCTGGTACGCCGGCGTGAAGAGCCTGAAGGAGGAGATCTCCTTCGGGACGCTGTTCGCGTTCGTCGCCTACATCGACATGTTCTTCGTCCCGATCCGCGATCTCTCGGCTCGGTACACGCTGCTGCAGTCCGCGATGGCCGGCGCAGAGCGCATCTTCGAGCTGCTCGACAACAAGGACGAGGACGCGACGGCGGCGGCGAGCGGCGGCGGCCCGACGGAGGCCGCGGACGAGGGCGTCGCGTTCGAGCTCGAGAACGTCGTGTTCGGCTACAAGCCGGGCGCGCCCGTGCTGCGGCAGGTCTCGATGGCTGCGAGGAGCGGCGAGAAGGTCGCGCTGGTCGGCGCGACCGGCGCCGGCAAGAGCACCGTGGCGTCGCTGCTGCTCCGCCTCTACGACGTCGAGGAGGGCGCCGTGCGGGTCTTCGGCCGCGACGTCAGCGCGTACCCTCGCGACGAGCTGCGCCGCAAGTTCGCCGTCGTCCCCCAGGACGTGTTCCTGTTCCCCGGCACGGTGCTCACGAACATCGCGGCCGGCGACGCGACCCCGGATCGCGCGAAGGTGGTGAACGCGCTGAACCGCATCGGCGCGCTCGATCTCTTCGAGCGCCGCGAGGACGGCCTCGACGCCCCGGTGCTCGAGCGCGGCAGCAACTTCAGCGCCGGCGAGCGCCAGCTGATCGCCTTCGCCCGCGCCCTCTCCCGCGATCCGCCGCTCCTCATCCTGGACGAGGCCACGGCCAACGTCGACAGCGACACCGAGGCGCGCCTGCAGCGCGCGCTCGAGGGCGCCATGGAGGGGCGCACCGCGCTGATCATCGCGCACCGCCTCTCCACGATCCGCGCCGTCGATCGCATCGTCGTCTTCCACAAGGGCTGCGTCGTCGAGCAGGGCACGCACGAGGATCTGCTCGCCGCAGGCGGCGTCTACAGCAAGCTGTACCGGCTCCAGTTCGCCCGGCAGGCGGTGGCGCAGGCCTAGGGAGCAGCGGGCTCCGGGTCATCGCCGTAGCACTTGCCGACGACGGCGCCTCCCGTCGCGCCCTCGTCAGCGCCGTCCGCGCCTCCGGCGACCACCCGCAGCCAGTACTCGGAGCAGCTGTAGTTCATGACGATCAGGTGCTCGTCGTCCACGCAGGTCACCTCGGCCTGGTTGCCCGCCGCCTGCGCCAGCGTGCCGCCGTGCTTCGTGCCGTCGCTCTCGAACGACAGGTAGACCTGCCACCATCGCGGCCGCGCGCCGAGGCCGTGCTTGAGCGCGTACCGCATGCCGCCCGGAAAATAGAGCAGCTCGCCGTCCGGCGCCGACGTCTCGTAGACGCCCCCCTCGGGCGCGGCCTCGGTGAACTCGATGGGCGGGTTCGCGCTCTCGGACCGGTCGCACCGGCTCGGCGCGCACCCCGCCGCGAGCGCGGCCGACGCCCCCACCGCGCAGGCGGCGGCCCACCCCGAGCGCCGCGCAGCACCTCCGCCCGCGCCCTGGCTTCGCATGGATCAGCCGAGCCAGCGCGCGGCGTCGAGCGCGTGGTAGGTGAGGATGAAGTCGGCCCCGGCGCGCCGGATCGACGTGAGCAGCTCGAGCACCGCGCGCTTCTCTTCGATCATCCCGCGCTCCGCGGCCGCCTTGATCATCGCGTACTCGCCGCTGACGTTGTAGGCGCCGAGCGGCAACGTCGTCGCCTCGCGCACGCGCGCGATGACGTCGAGGTACGCGAGCGCGGGCTTGACCATGAGCATGTCAGCCCCCTCCTCCTCATCGAGCGCCGCCTCGCGCAGACCCTCGCGCGCGTTCCCGGGGTCCATCTGGTAGCCCGCCCGGTCGCCGAACTTGGGCGCGCAGTCCGCCGCTTCACGGAACGGCCCGTAGAAGCCGGACGCGTACTTCACGGCATAGGAGAGGATCGCCGTCCCCGTCAGCGACTCGGCGTCGAGCGCGCGCCGGATGGCGGCGACGCGGCCGTCCATCATGTCGCTCGGCGCGACAACGTCGGCCCCCGCCTTGGCGTGGACGACCGCCGCCCGCGCGAGCACCTCCAGCGTCGCGTCGTTGTCGACGTCCACCGCGCCGGACGCGTCCTGCCGGAGCAGGCCGCAGTGGCCGTGATCGGTGTACTCGTCCACGCACACGTCGGTGATCACGAGGAGCTCCGGCACCGCCTCCTTCATCGCCTTCACGGCGCGCGGGACGGGGCCATCCGCGTCGTACGCGCTCGATCCCGACGCGTCCTTGATGCGCGGGAGCCCGAACAGGATCGTGCCGCCGATGCCGAGCTCCTTGCAGAGCCGCGCCTGCGCCGCCGCGGCGCTCACGGGCAGCTGCGAGACGCCCGGCATCGTCCCGACCGGGCGAGGTGCGTCGAGCGCCTCGTTGAAAAAGAGGGGGAGGACGAAATCCCCCGGGTTGAGGGACGTCTCCCGCACCAGGGCGCGGAGGGCGGGCGAGCGGCGGAGCCGGCGCGGTCTCTTCGTGGGGAACACGGCGGCGGAGCATAGCAGCCCTTCGCCCGCGGGGACCGCTCCGGTCTCGCCGCGCGCGATCCGTGGATCGCCTGAGCGCAGGAATCGGCTAGTGTTCGCCCGAAACCGCCAGCATGAGATCGGCCATCCACTTCCCTTCTTCCGGCCGCGCCCGCCCCGCCGCGCGGAGATCGCTCAGCGCTGGGCCGCTCCGGGGCGCGCGCTCGAGCGCGCCGCCGGCCCGGAACGCGGCGGGGGCAGGGGCGTCTGCTGGGACGAGAGCGGGACCGTATCGTCGTCGTCCGCTGCCGAGACCTCGTCCGGCTGTTCCGCAGGCGTCTCCGTGGCGGCGACCGTGACCATTGCAATGTCGGACAGCGGGCACCACACGGTCCAGGTCTCATTGCGGACGAAGCTATCGAGCGGGACGATTCCGCTCTCGATGCCGCGCGCGAGCTGGTCGAGCTTCACCGGCCCGACCGATCGCTCGCCGTTGGTGACGTACCATCGGTCCGGAAAGCCGCGCTCTGAGCTCCGCAGCTCCTCGAACAGTTTCACAGATCTCATCGAATGGACTCCAGAAACCGTCGGACGTTGAATCGAACGGGTGCGATTCTATACCCTTAACGCACCGAGTCAACTTCACTGCAGAATCGCTATGACAATCAACGTCTGCCATGAATGAACGAGAGAACGACGGGAGTTTGACGGTGGTTCCCAGGCGTGACGACCCCTCCGAGGAAGGCCACGGCGTGGCGGCCCTGCGGGCCGCGGGCGGGGGGCCGGCCGCGGCCAAGCCGGGCGTCGTGTACCTCGTCGGCGCGGGCCCGGGGGACCCGGGGCTCTTCACGCTGCGCGGCGCAGAGCTCCTCGCCACGGCCGACGTCGTGCTGCACGACGAGCTCGTCCACCCTGCGCTGCTGGACGGCGTTCGGGAGGGCGCCGAGGTGCGCTCGGTCGGCAAGCGCGGCGGCGATCGGGTGGTGAAGGACGCGAAGCAGGCGGAGATCGACGCGGAGCTCGTCGCGCTCGGGCTCGCGGGCCGCAGCGTCGTGCGCCTGAAGGGGGGCGATCCGTTCCTCTTCGGGCGCGGCTCGGAGGAGGCGGAGGCGCTCGCGCGGGCCGGGGTGCCGTTCGAGGTGGTGCCGGGCGTCTGCTCTCCCCTCGGCGCGACGGCCTACGCCGGCATCTCGCTGACGCACCGGAACATCGCCTCCAGCGTGATGATCGTCAGCGGCGTCACCCGAGCGGGCAGAGCGTTCGACTGGAGCGAGCTCGCCTCGGTCCGCGGGACGATCTGCGTCCTGATGGGCATGCAGGCGCTCGACGCGGTGATCGCGGGGCTGATCGGGCCGGGGCGCCGCGATCCCGCGACGCCGGCGGCGGCCATCCAGTGGGGCACGCGGGCCGACCAGCGCGTCGTCTCGAGCCGCCTCGACGAGCTGCCCCGCCGCGCCAGGGAGGCGGGGCTCCAGAGCCCCGCGGTCATCGTCGTCGGCGCCGTCACCGGCCTGCGCGACGCGCTGCGCTGGTTCGACCGGAAGCCGCTGTTCGGCAAGCGGGTCCTCGTGACCCGGCCGCGTCACCAGGCGCGCTCGACGTCGCGGCTCATCCGTCTCCGCGGCGGCGAGGCGGTCGAGCTCGCGACCATCGAGATCCACCCGCCCCCCCACCCCGCGCGGGTCACCGAGGCCGTCCGCGGGCTCTCGGGGTACCACGCCGTCGTCTTCACGAGCGAGAACGGGGTGGCCTGCTTCTTCAAGGAGCTGGAGCGGCTCGGCCTGGACGCGCGCGCCTTCGGCTCGGCCCGCCTCGCCGCGATCGGGGCCGGGACGGCCGCCGCGCTCGCCGCGCGCGGCGTCCGCGCCGACATCGTCCCGAAGGAGTTCCGCGGCGAGGAGCTCGCGGAGGCCCTCCTCGCCGACCCCGCGCTGGCCGAGCGCAGGGCGGCGCGCCCCCCGGTCCGCGTCCTCCTCGCGCGCGCGCTCGTCGCCCGCGAAGTGCTCCCCGAACGCCTCCGTGCCGCCGGCTGCGAGGTGGACGTGGTGCCCGTCTACGAGACCCGTCCTGCGTCGAGCGATCGCCGCGAGGAGCTGCTCCGGGCGCTCTCGGCGGGCGAGATCGACGTCGTGCTGCTCACATCGAGCAGCACCGTCGACAGCCTGTGCGATCTCCTCGGCGAGGGCGCCGCAGCGCGCCTCGACCGCGTGCTCCTCGCGAGCATCGGCCCGATCACGACCGCGACCGCCGAGAAGTGGGGGCTCCGGGTCGGCGTGACCGCCGAGGTGAGCACCACAGCAGGTCTCCTGGACGCGCTGGATCGACATTTCGCTGCGTTGCAAGCTGCCCCGGCAAGCGCCGATAACTGAGACGCTTGTCGCACGATGTGCGGCGAGCTCCACGGCGCAAAAAAAGCGTCGCAGCGGACCTGGGGGGGAGGTCTCCGCCGCGACGCTCGAGCTCACAGAAAGCACGAGGCGTGCCTGCACCTTCCTGGAGTGAATTCATGTACTTAGGACGCCGATGCCGGATCTCCCTTGCGTTCCTGCGCTCCCCTCGCGACAGAGATGCAAGGGATTTCCCGATGCAGCAGTACCGTTGAATATCTACAAGCGCATTCCTCAGGTCGGAGCAGGCGTACAGCGTCACAGCCGGACAGCATCGGTGAGACAGACGCCTTCAGGCGCGCCCGGTCACTCGAAGGTTGCTCGAACCACGAGGAACTTGTTGTTGAGCTCGATGGACGTGAGCCGCTCGAAGATGCGGGGATTGCCGAGCTCGTTCGACAGGGAGCTGATGCGCCCATGCTCGGTGGCGAAGTAGAAGGTCTTCACGCCCTTCTTCTTCTGCTCATTGATGTAGTCCTGAAACTTCTTCCCGCTCGACACGAAGACCGCCAGCTTGTTGCCGGCATAGAAGTTCTCGCCCTTCCAGTTCATCTGGTAGGCGACGAGCGGCCCTGGGATTTCCTGGCTCGAGCGCATGTAGGCGAGCAATGTCTCGCGCTGCCCCCAGTGGGGCGATGTCCGCACGAAGTACACGTCGAGCCCCCACGCCGTGAACGCGACAGCGAGCGAGACGAGCGCGTAGAGGACGAGGCGGCGCCAGCGCGCGACCGCCAGCAAGAAGCACAGGACGGCCGCGGCGGCGGTGAAGGCCCAGAGGGTCGCGGAGAAGTCGAGCGACTGCGGCCAGGGGCGCTTGTAGTTGTACGTGAACAGGTGCAGCAGCCTGGCCTGGCTCGCTTGCCCCTCGCGCGCCATCGCGAGATCGCGCCCGACGAAGAAGACCAGGAGCGCAGCGCCGATCGCGACGGCGCCGAGCATCGCGCGCTCGTAGCTGACCACCGAAGGCGAACGCGGCGGCGCGGAGGCGCTGCCCGAGCGCGGCGCGAGCCCGCCCGCGCCGCGCTCCAGGCGCAGCATGTCGTCGAGCAGGATCCCCGTGAGCATCGCCGCCGGCGGGACGGCCGGCAGGATGTAGTGGTGGAACTTCGTCAGCATCAGCGAGAAAAGCGCGAAGCCGAAGATGAACCACATCGCCAGGAACACAGAGGCGTCGCTCTGGCGGGCCTCGGCCGAGCCGGGCTCCCCCGGGGGTCCCCCCTCGCGCCGCCGGAGCCACCACACGAGCGAGGCGGGCACGAGCCCCGTCCACGGGAACATCGCATAGCCGAGCTGCCACACGTAGTAGCGGAAGCTCACGTCGTCGCCCTCGTTCGTGTCGTGCACGTGGGTGAAGGCGCGCTTGAACATGTCGTGGAACAGGAGCCTGTCGGTGAACGGCTGGCCGTGCCGCGCGTACATCGCGACGAACCAGGGCAGCGCGACGCACGCGAGCACGAGCAGCCCGACGGGGATCTCCATCTTGAGCAGGTCGCGGTACCGGCGCGAGACGACGACGTAACCGAGCGCGCAGAGCACCGGGAGCCCGAAGCCGGCCGGCCCCTTGGCCATCGTGGAGAGGGCGGCGAAGAACCACGCCGCGAGGAAGAGGAGCCGCTGCACGCGCCGCTCGCCCCAGCTGGCGTACAGGACGATCGCGAGCGTCTGCGCCCAGATGACCGCCTGGAGCACCGGCTGCAGGCCGGGGAGCACGGGCAGCACCGGCCGGCAGGCCTCGTTGCCGGGGAGCCCGCAGTTGCCCGGTGAGCCGGAGCTGAAGACGTCACCGTGGAGGCGCAGGCCGAAGGGCGTCGTGTGGATCTCGACGTGACGCGAGAGCAGGTAGAGGATCTGCGGCAGCGCGCAGGCGAGGATCGCCCCGAGCACGAGGTGGTAGACCGAGAGGCCCACCTTGAGCACGCCGAGATCGACCTCGTAGACGCGCGCCTCCTCCGCCTCGTCGGTGTGGATGCCGAGCAGGAGGAGCGCCATGGCCGCGGCCATCGTCGCGACGAAGGGCATGTCGGTCATGGTCTGGTGCGAGACCATGAACCACTGCGGCATCGTGGTGAGGACGACCCCCGCGAGCAGCCCCGCGCGGCGGCCGAAGATCCGCGCGATGGCCTTGTAGAGGAGGTAAACGGCGATGAGCGTGAGCGCGAAGATGGGCAGCCGGACCGCCCATTCGGGCCACGGTGTTCGCCCCTCGGCGACCGCCGAGAGCATCTCTCCCGACCCGTAGCGGACGCCGAAGGCCGCCATCGCGAGCGCCTGCATCCAGAAGTCGAGCACCGGCTTCGACCAGAACCAGCCGTCCTGCGCCCACCAGAGGGAGATCCAGTCGTTCCTGGCCAGGATCTCGCGCGCGACCTCGCCGTAGTGCGTCTCCCACGGGTCGGTGAGCGAGTGGCTCCCGAGCATGGGCAGGTAAAGCAGCGTGACGAGGGCGACGAGCCAGAAGCCATGCCGCCGGATCAGGGGGCGCGGGGCGCCCGCGTCGTCGACGCGGCACGGGCCGAGGCGCTCGCCGAGCCGGAACGCGCCGACCACAGCCGTGAGGAACGCGGCAGGGACGGCGACGGCGGACGCCGCCAGCGAGAGCAGCGTGGGCGCGCCGTCCCGCGAGAGGGAGCTCGGCGAGAGGTAGCCCGCCACGCTGAGCGTGATGAGAACGAAGAACGCGACGAGCCCGCCCCCGAGCAGCGCAAGCGGACCGAGGAGGTCGCGGATCCCGACGCGCGCGGCGACGCGCTCGGGCGGGTCGTCGAACGTGCCGAGCAGATCGAGCAGGCCGAGCGCCGCGACGGCGATCCCGAGCGCGCCGAGCGGGACCCCCCAGCGAAGCTGAGGCGCGAGCGCCATCACGACGAACGCGAGGAGGGCGCCCGCGGCGGACACAGCAGCGCCGCGCCAGCGGAGCGGGTTGCCCTGGGGCACGAGGCGCACCTCGTCGGCGTCGAGCTCGGCCGTCTCGTCGTCGGCGTCCGCGGGCGCACCGCTGCTCTTGTCGTGCGTGTCGTTCATGGCTGCGCCGAACGAGGAACGAGGCGCGGCCCTGACGTAGCAACTCTACGTCGCCGGGCAAAGCAGCGGTCGCATGCTCCCGCGCAGCGCGACCGCGCGGCGGCCGCGGCGCGCGGCTACTTCGTCAGGCGCGCGATCTCTTCTTTGATGATCGTCTCGGCGAGGACGGGCACGACCTCCCAGACGACGCGCTCCACGACGTCGCGGGACAGCGCCATCACGGCCTCCACCTGCTCGGACGTGAGCCCGAGGCCCTCGAGCTTGCTCGCCATCTGGCCGTTGACCTGCGCCGAGGCGGTGGCGGCCACCGCCGCGGGCCCGGACGCCGTCTTCGGCACGCCGGACACCGGCGTCGGCGAGAACGCCATCGTCGTCGTGACCGGCACGCTCCCCGCGCCGCCCGGCGCTGTCTTGACCGAGGCCTGGGCCGGCGCGGCGCTGGTGGCGGGCGCGTTCGGCGTGTAGATGAGGGTCTTCGCGCGCTGGAGCGGGCTCGTGGCCGCGGCGGCGGGCTGCGCCGCGGCGGCAGGTTGCGCCGCAGCGGGCGTGCGCACGGGCGCAGGCGTCGCCGCCGCAGGAGCCGCGGCGGCGGCGGGCTTCGCCTCGCCGCGCGACGCCAGCAGCTTCTTGACCTTGTCGATCATCTGCTGGGTGTCGAACGGCTTGTCCATGTGGTCGTCGGCTTGCACGCTCGAGCCCTTCGCGGGATCGAACGGGTTCTGCTTGGACGACAGGATCAGGACGGGCGTCGCCGGTGAGGCCTGCTTGATCGCCTTGCACAGCTCGTAGCCGTTCTTCGGCTCGAGCGTGATGTCGGCGATCACCAGGTCGGGTTTATCGCTCTTGAGCTTCTGCAGCGCAGCGTCGGCGCTGCTCGCCGTCACGACGCGGAAATCCTGACCCGCAAAGGTGATTTCGAGCACTTTGCGCATGGTCACGCTGTCGTCTACGGCGAGAAGGGTGCTGGCCACGAACGGGTCTCCTCTCAGATGGCGAGAAAGCGATGACGGCTCGGATATCTTCGGCCCCCGTCGCGCGATGTGTCAACATTCGCGGTGTCTTTCGCCTCGCGAGCCCCGCGGATGTGCGTTTTCCGCGCCGGTAGAGGCCGGCCCCACGCCGGTGGGCGGAGCCGAGGCGCCCCCAACGAGCTCTCATGCGCCCGCTACAACCCGCCGCTCCCGCTCCGCCGCCCCAGATCCAGGACGCCGAACCGATCGGCGCCGACTCGACCGCCCCGGTCCGACCCCCACAGGATGGCCGCTGGACGGTGCCGGCAGAGCTCGATCGGCGGCCTCTCGACGGGGCCGTCCGGGTGCTGGCCTCGGTCTCGTGGTCCGACGCGCGCCGGCTGATCGAGACCGGCAAGGTGCTGGTCGGGAACGCGGTGACGACGAGCGCCCGGCGGCGGGTGCTCCGCGGGGAGCCGATCGAGGTCCGCCTGCACGCGCCGCGGCCCGAGACGGTGCGGCGGCGCAAGCTCGAGAGCGAGCTCGTGATCTACGCGGACGCGAGCGTCGTGGTGGTGAACAAGCCCGCCGGGGTGAGCACCATCCCCTACGGCGACGAGGACCCCGCGGAGCAGGCCGCGACGCTCGACGCGCTCGTGCGGGAGGTGCTGGCCCGGCGCGATCGCCTGCGCGGACGGGCGCCGCTCGGCGTGGTGCAGCGCCTCGACAAGGGGACGAGCGGGGTGCTCGTACACCGAGACGGGAGCACGCCGTGGACTCGATGAACCGGGCTCTCACAGCGCATGCTCCTGTCTCGTGACCACAAGGGGATGGCGGCCCGACCATCCAGTTAC
>JAICEP010000203.1 GCA_025924095.1 Sorangium sp. | reverse complement strand
GCGCCAAGCTGACTCCCACACCTCGATTCCCACGCTTCCATCGGCTCCGTCGCTGGTCGCCAGCGGTCACGATCGGCGCGCGCTGCTCGCGGCGCTCACGTTCATCGACAAGCCTCCCCAGAGCGGCGTGGCGCTCGCGCGCTGGTTCGAGAAGCACCTCGTGGCGCCCGGGCGGATGCCGCGCCCGGCCTACGTGACCGAGGGCTTCTCCAAGCAGGTGGCGCTCGGCCCGCTCGCCCCGGCAGAACCGGACGGGCCCGAGCTCCAGGAGCTCGTCGAGGCGGCGCGGTTCCGGGTGCTCGCCTCGCTCCGCGCCTTCATGCCGCCCGCCGCGGACGATCGCTTCCTCGCCGCCGCGATCGACGGCGGGCGCGTGCGCCGCGCCGGAGACGCCGCGCTCTGGGAGTCGTGCCCGCGCGAAGAGGACTTGCTCAGCGACATCGTCCTCAGCCTGTTCGCTGCGGACATGCTGAACTACCGCGAGTTCTACGACGCCTATCTCTGCGTCTGCAAGACCTGCCTCCGCATCGACTTCGACCCGAGCCGATCCGGCCGCACCGGCTGCCCCGAGCACCAGCCGACCGACACGGTCAGCGTGATGCGCCGCAGCCGCCCGCCGCTCTGACGCTGGCGAGCGGGAGGCAGCTCAGAGGCAGCCGAGGCGACACCTGGACGCCTGCTCCAGGCACGTCGACAGGCAGCTCTGGTAGCGCTGGTACTGGCTGCTCTGCGTGGGCTCCTTGCCGCATTTCGTCGCCCTGCACGCCTTGTGTCGCCGCTCGCACGCCCCCACGCACCCGGCGTTGCCGCCGGCGGGCGCGTTGCCGGCCGCGGCGGCCGCGCGAGGCGCCGCCCCTGCAGCGGCCGGCGGCAACGCCGGGCGCTCCGCCGCCGGCGCATCGCTCCCCTGCGCCGGGGCCGTCCGTTGCGCCGCGTGGGCGGGCGCCGGTCCGCAGCGCTCGAAGGCGCGGCGCATCACGTCCTCCGCGGAGCCCGGAGGGATCTCGCACGCCCGCGCCACGCTCTCGAGCCGGCGATCGATCGCGGCGGCCGCGCGCGCCGCCACCCCGTCCGGCCGGGCCGCCGGCGGCGGGGCGCTCGCGGGAGCGGCGCTCGCGGGCGCGGCGCTCGCCCGCGCCGCCGCGTCGTCCGGCGCGCTCGACGCCCTGCCGATCAGGAAGGCAACGAACAGGCTGACCGCCACGAGCCCCAGGGCGGCGAGCAGGAGCCGCGAGTCGATGCGGCGCGAGGCGCGGGCCGGCGCGCGCTCGGCGGCGCCCCGAGGGCCGGCCGCGCGGTACGCCGGCCCGGCGGCGCCGGGCGACCGCGGCTGCGCTGGCTCGGCCATGGGGACGGTCGGCGTCCGTGTGGTCGGCGGGATCGGCGGCGGCGCCAGCGTCGGGACCTCCGTGGGAGGCGAGGGGATCTGCAGCGGCGCGAGCTTCGGCAGCGGCGCCGGCCGCGGGATGTCCGTGTGCGCCTGCGCGATCGATGTGGCCGGCGGCACCATCGGCATGTCGGGCCACTCCACGAGCGGCCGCACCGCGCGGAGCTGCTCGACGAGCGACAAGAGCTCGCGCCGCTGCTCGAAGCGGCGGACGAGCTCGTGCGCCGCCCCCTGGATCCCCCGATCCCAGGGGATGTCGGGCACGCCGAGCTCTTCTGCGAAGCGGCGCAGCTCGGCCAGGCTGAAGCAGGCCGTGATGCGCCCGCGGATCTCCGCGGCGTTGCGCGCCGTGTTGCCGGCGCTCCGCGGCGTCCCCGTGACCTCGTCGTCCACGCCCGCAGCTTACCGCACGCGCCACCGAAGCCGAACCTGGTATAGGCTCGGGACATCGTGTCCCCGCGCTGCGGCACCCGGGGACGCGGAGGCAGGGAGATGAGCCGAGGGGAATGTCCCGCGCTGCGGCCCCCGGGGACGTGGAGGCCATGGAGATGAGCCGAGAGGACAGTGCAACTGGCGCAGCGACGCCCGCCCGCGCACCGCTGATCGGGCGCGAGGCCGAGCTGTCGGCGCTGGCCCGCGCCCTCGACGCGGTCGAGCGGGAGCGCTCCACCCGGACCGTGACGCTCGTCGGCCCGCCGGGCATCGGCAAGAGCAGGCTCGCGCGCGACTTCCTCGAGCGGCAGCGCCAGGGCTCCGCCGCGCTGCGCGTCTACGCGGGCAGCGCCGGCGACATGGCGTCCGCGTACGGCATCTTCACGCGGCTCCTGCGCGCCCGCTTCGGCCTCTCGGACGGCATGGACAAGGACGCGGCCCGCGCCGAGGTCCGCGCGCAGGTCGCGCACGTGATGGGCGACCGCAAGGTCGGGGACGTCATCTACTTCCTCGGCCAGTTCATCGGGCTCGCGTTCGGCGACAGCCCGCTCACCCGCGCGGTGCAGGACGACCCGGCGCAGGCCGACCTCATCCGCCGCGCCGTGCTGAAGGCGTTCCTCGAGGCGGACGCCGCCCAGGGCCCCGTGTGCCTCGTCTTCGAGGACATCCACGCCGCCCACGACGACTCCCTCGCGCTCCTGCGCTACCTCATCGAGTACCTCGCGGGCCCGGTCCTGATCGTCTGCGCGGCCCGCCCGGAGCTGCTCACCCGCGAGGACGACTGGGGCAAGGTCGGCGAGCGGCGCCACGCGCTGGTCGAGCTCACGCCGCTCGGCGAGGCCGAGGCGGCGGAGCTGGCGAGGGCGCTGCTCGCGCCCTGCATGCCGCGCGGCGGCGAGGACGTCGTCGTCGTCGACGCCGCGGGCGCGGAGTCGCAGGGCCGGCCGGGCGCGCCGCTCGAGCTCGTCGAGGCGGCCTGCTCCTTCGCGAACGGCAACCCGGCGCTCGTCGAGCAGATGGTCCGCATCTGCCACGACCAGGGCGTGATCGAGGAGCTCGCGCCCGACTCGGGCGGGCCGCGCTGGCGCGTGCAGCTCGGCAAGCTGTCGACGGCGCACCTCCCGATGACGGTCGAGGACGCCGTGAACGTCCGCCTCGCCGCGCTCGATCACGACTGCCGGCAGCTGCTCGAGCAGGCCGCGACCATCGGCCCGGCGTTCTGGAGCGGCGCGCTGTTCGTGCTCGGCCGGGCCGGCTGTCAGGCGCCCGAGCTGTGGGGCGAGGAAGAGAGCGACAAGGACCTCGACCGGATCAACGCCGCGCTCCGCTCGCTGTGCGACCGCGGCTACCTGCGCAAGCAGAGCGAGTCGAGCTTCGCGGGCTCGGACGAGTTCGTGTTCATGCACGACAAGGAGCGCGAGGCGCTCCAGAAGCGGATGAGCGCCGCGGCCCAGCGGCGGTACCACCACGCGATCGCCGAGTGGCTGGAGCAGCAGGTGGCGGTGCGCGCCAGCGAGGAGTTCCTCGCCGAGCTCGCGACGCACCGCGAGCGCATCGGCGACGCGGTGCGGGCGGGGCTGTCGCTGCTCGACGCCGGGGACGTGGCGCGCGGCCGCTACTCGAACGCGAAGGCCGCGGAGTATTACGCGCGCGGGCTGTCGCTGCTCGGCGACGCGCACGTCGCGCGGCGCATCGACGCGCTCCACGACTACGGCGACGTCCTGCAGCTCGCCGGGCGGATCGACGACGCGCTCGCCGCCTTCCGCGAGATGCTGACGCTCGCCTACCGGCTCGACAACCGGCGCAAGGGCGGCGCCGCGCACAACCGCATCGGGCGGCTCTACCGCGACAGCGGCTCGCTCGACGAGGCCGGCAAGCACCTCACGACCGCGCTCCGCCTCTTCGAGGGCGCGCGGGACGAGCGGGGGATCGCCTCGACCATCGACGACATCGGCAAGCTGCACTGGCTCCGGGGCGAGTACCAGGAGGCGCTGAAGTGGCTGCGCGACGCCCTCTCCCGCCGCGAGCGGATGGGCGACCGCCGCTCGATCGCGCTGTCGCTGAACAACCTCGGCCTCGCCCTGCAGGACTCGGGCGAGTTCAAGCAAGCCCTCAACACGTTCGAGCGGTCGCTCGCGATCCGGCGCGAGATCTCGGATCTGCTCGGCGTCGTGGTGACCCTGAACAACCTCGGGATGATCGCCCAGGATCAGCGCGACCACCGCCGCGCCCTCAAGCTCTTCGAGGAGGCGCTGGAGGTGGCGCGGCAGGTCGGCGATCGTAACCGGACGGCGCTCATCCTGACGAACATCGGCGGGACGCTCTACCGGAGCGGCGATCCCGACGAGGCGGTGCGGGTGCTGCAGCAGGCCGAGGAGCTCTGCGACGAGCTCGGCGACCGGCTCGGCCTGGCCGAGGCGCGGCGCGCCCTCGGGAAGGCCTACATGCTCCGGGGCGATCTGGAGAAGGCGCGCGACTCGATCAGCCGGGCGGTGGACCTGTTCGCCTCGGTCCGGAGCAAGGTGCACCTCGGCATCGCGCTGCGGACGCTCGGCGAGATCACGGCGGCGGGCGGCTGGGGCAGCGCGAACACGAAGAGCGCGCGCGCCTACTTCGCGCGGTCGGTGAGCATCTTCGAGGAGACGGGGAACGAGCTCGAGCTCGCGCGCACGTTCCAGGCCTACGCGCGGTTCCTGACGACCGACCGGAGCTTCCTGGCGAACATGGCGGCGCGGCGCGAGGCGGTGACGATGAACGAGCGGGCCGAGGCGATCTTCGCGCGGCTGAAGGTCACGTCGATGCGCTTCGAGGACGAGCCCACGCTCCCGACGGGGCCGGCGGGGCTCGCCATGCCACCGGTCTCCTCGTCGAGCCCGGGCCGCGCGCCCACCCCGGAGGAGCCGGCGTTGTTCCCGGGCCCGGGGCGGGTCTCCACCTCCAGCTAGCTAGCGTCGCGTCGCCCGCGCGCTCGAGGACGAGCGCGGGCGACGCGGTGATACATCTGGCGGGTGAAAGCACAGCACGAGAAGCGCGCCTCCGATTCGGTCACGACGATGACCGAGTACGTCCTGCCGACGCACGCGAACGCGCTCGGGTCGATCTTCGGCGGGCAGGTGCTCGCCTGGGTCGACCTGTGCGCCGCGATCTGCGCGCAGCGGCACACCGGCAGCACGGTGATCACCGCCGGCATCGACGATCTCTCGTTCGATCGCGGGATCAAGGTCGGTCAGGTCGTGCGCCTGTCCGCGCGGGTGACGGCGACCTTCCGCACGTCGCTCGAGATCCTTGTGTCGGTCGAGGGGGAGGACGCGACGACGGGCGACGTCTGGCCCACGGTCACGGCCTTCGTGACGTTCGTGGCCGTCGACGCGTCCCTGCGGCCGACGGCGGTGCCGCCGCTCCGGCTGGAGACGGACGAGGATCGCCGCCTCGCCGACGCCGCGGCAGAGCGGCGCGCGCGCCGGCTCTCCCGGCGCGGGGGCGGCCGCGACGGGGCGTGAGCGCGGGCGCTACCTCTTCTTGAACCGGTCGGGATCCCCGAGGAACTCGAAGTGCATCGTGTCCTCGAGGTCGTCGTGGCCCAGCCAGTCGAAGCCGTAGCGCTCGAACGCCTTGATCCAGCAGCGGGAGAGGGCCGTGCGCTCGTAGGCGGTGCGCTTCTTCTCGTGGCACAGCGGGCTCGTGGGCCACGGATCGACGCAGCCGCAGCACGGGTTCCGCTCGGGATCGATGTCGATCGCGGTGCCGAAGAGGTGGTTCGAGATCTCCGCGCCGCGGTAGCTGTTCGCCGTGCGGAACCCGCCGACAGCGCGCGGCGTGTAGCGGCGGGACTTGCTGTTGCACGTCGCGCGGATCCGCTTCTCGACGCAGTGGAGCGCGGGCGCGACCTTCTCGTGGATGGAGAGCGGCAGGCCCATGAACCGCACGGTCGTGGCCTGGGCGTGGGCGCTCTCGGGGTTGTAGCGCCGCGTCTCCTCGGTATCGACGTGGCCGTAATGCTCGGCGAGGTAGCGGACCGCCTTGGCGTGCTTCTTCGGGTTGAGCATGCCCTTCTGGACGAAGGTGCGCCGCTTCAGGAACTTCTGCGGGCTCTGCGGGCGGCACTCGTACTGCGGCGCCTTCTTCTTCTTGCTCTTGCCCCCGGCGGCCTCCTTGGCCTCCGCGACGGGCCCGCCGCCGAGCCCCGAGGGGCCGGCCGCGAGCAGGGCGATCGCCGCTGCCACGAGCAGATGCACCCGTGTCCGACCGTTCGCGTTCACGCGCGGAGGTTAAGCAGGCCGCGTCAGGCGCGGCAAGGACTTGCCGCAGGCGCCTGTCAGGAGAGCGCTGTCAGGTGACAGGGCGCACCCGCGCGGCAGGCGGCGCACTGCGTCGCAGCGACTGCGTCACCCCGATGGCGCCGCGGCGCAGCGGTCGATCTCATGGGGTGGTCCACGGCGAGCAGATCTCCACCAGCACGCCGTTCAGATCGCGCACGTACGAGACGCGCTGGCCCCAGGGCATGTCGTGGGGCTCCGTGACGGGCGCGGCGCCGGCCTGAACTGCGCGCGCGAACGCCGCGTCCACGTCCTTGCTTGTGACGGCGATCTCGAACCCGGCGGGGTGCGCGCCGGACCGGTTCTTCACGAACTCGGGCAGGTGCTTCTGGACGTAGTCCTCCTGCACGAACCCGAGCGGCACATCTCCGTGCATCTCGCAGTAATCGTTGCCGTCGGAGACGAACTTGCGCTCGAAGCCGAACGCGCGCTCGTAGAACGCCGCGGCTTCCACCGCATCGGGCACATAGACGATCACGCCACCCAGTCCTGTCTTCATGAGGTCCTCCTCGCGGGACTTCCGCCCGCGCGCACTGGCAATCTACGACGGCGCTCCTGACAGCGTGCTGTCAGGAGGCATGACGCGGTGTCCCTTCGCCCCGGGCGCTCTCGGATGTGTGTCTCCGCCTACGCGCGCTCGCGGCCGGAGCGGAGGTCGGTGCCGTCCGGGCCATCGCCCCCGGTTGCACCGCTGAAGCGGCGTTTCATCCATGCAAGGGAAATCCGCCGTGAACCCCCGTGTTCGTGCGGTGACTCGTGTCGACATCGGGCGGCATGGCCGTTGCTATAGCGGGGGTGTTCCCTCTGCTGCGGTGGTTACCGCAAGCGGCCCCGTGTCGAGGATTTTCCGCGGCGAGCACCATGATGAAAGAGGTCCGCAGCGACCAGCAACGGCAAGCGAACGAGACGCCGATTCCCAGAAGCGGTGTCATGCGCACCGTGCCTCGAAGCGTCATGCCGGCGAGCGCGCCGGCCGCCGAGGGGCCGCTCGTGGGACCGAACGGTGCGTCCTTCGACGTGCGTCCGTCCGACCCGCTCCTCGGCAACATCGACATCGACGCCGTGGTGGCGGGGGTCCCCGAGTTTTACGCGATGAAGGGGATGTTCTTCAACGCGCTGGCGGCGACGCTCGGGGAGCGGTTCGTGCAGGTGGTGACGACGCTGTCGAGCCCGCCGCGGGGTGGGCTTTACCTGCCGTTCTCGGACTATCCGATGCGGGACTTCCTGCGTGTCTACGACGCGGCCGCGCGGCTCTCGCACCCGAACCGGAGCTCGCGCGAGGCGTACCGGCGCCTGGCGCGGCAGCAGGTCGCGGCGTTCAGGGAGAGCGCGCTCGGTCGGATCACGATGCACCTCGCGACCGACCCGGGCGCCGCGCTGATGCGCTACACGGGCAGCCTCGGCGCGCTCGTGAAGGGGCCGTCGGCCAGGGCGCGGCAGCTGGGTCCGTCGGAGGTGCAGATCGACATCAGCAGCTTCCGCGGCACGCTGGAGTACCCGCTGGGAAATTTCGAGGCGCTCGTCATGGGATACGGCGCCAAGCCGACGATCTCCGTGGATGTGCGAGGGCCGGACGCGCTGCAGTTCGTGGTGAGCTGGTAGGGCCGCGCGCGGGGCGGTAAGGGGCGGTCAATCCGGTCGCGAAGCCGATCGCGAGAGCCCGTGGCGAGATCGGGTGTCGCGGAGACCGACGTACGCGAGGCGCGTTCGTCGACGCGCTGACCGACAGCTCACGAGTCGATGAGCCATCTCCCCTCATCGCGGCACCCCCCTCGTCCGAGCCTCATCCCCGAGTCGCAGCTCCCCGAGCGGGCAGGTGCAACGTTCCCATGGCGCTGCATCTCCCGCCGATTCCCCGCCCGCGTCCTCCCGGCCGACCTTGCGCCCGCCCCCTCCCTTTGCGAGGGTCTCTGCCGGGCCGCCGAGCCCGTCCCGGGGACCACGCCAGATGACCACCAGCGAGATCGCGCTCTTCGTCTACGACAACCTCATGAAGGGCGAGGACCAGCACGAGTGGCTCGCGGCGGCCCGCCCGCTCGGGGAGGCGAGCACGACCTCCCAGTACGCGCTCGTCGATCTGGGCACGAGCGGCGCCCTCGTCGAGGGCGGGTTCGTCGCCGTGACCGGCGAGCTCTACGCCATCGCGCCCGCCGCGCTCGCCGCGCTCGACGTGCACCGGGGACACCCGATCTTGCACCGCCGCGCCGCCGTTCGCCTCGCCGACGGGCGGGAGGCCCAGGCCTACCTCCTCTCGATGGAACAGGCCGCAGGCTGCCGCCGCGTCCGCGAAGGCGACTGGCGGAAACGCCGCGGCGCGCCCGGCGCCGCGCGGACCCGCGACAACAGCCCGCTCGTGAGCTGGGCCAAACGCCGCTTCGATCCGTCCCGTTGACCGCCGACAGCTCGGCCCACAGCAAGGACCGCCCGCCTCAGCCCGCTCGCTCACGCCGCCCGAACGACGTCGACGCGCCCTCCGCTCCAGCGGCACCTTCCTCCGCAGGTGCTAGGCCAACGCCCGAGGACGCGTGACGATGATCTCGGCGCATGACCGGACCCCGGGCACGAACGGAGAGCCCGCAGCGGCCTCCGCCCAGCTCGCGGAGGCGATCGTCGAGGCGTCCGCCGCGCTCTCCGGGAAGCTCGATCCGCAGCAGATCCACGACACCATCGCCGCGCAGGCCACCCGGCTGCTCGGCGCCGACCTCTCTCTCCTCCACGGCACGCGCGTGCGCGTGCGGGTGCCGAAAGATCGCCCGCGCCCCCTCCGCCTGCTCGCCTCCTCCGGCTTGCCGGGCGCGCTCGCCGGGGCGCTCGACGACCTCACGAGCACCCCGTCCCTCGCCCTGAGCGCCGCAGAGAGTCGCCGCGTCGAGCACGCAGCGGCGGACGACGCGGCCCTCGAGCGCTTCGCCGATGTCCGCGCGATCGACACCTGCCTGAAGGCCTGCTGGGTGCTGGCCGCCCCCCTGCTCGGCGCAGGCCGGCTGCTGGGCGTCCTCACCTGCGCGTTCAGCGGCCGCAGCGCACCCTCGCTGGAGCTCCTCCCGCGCGTCCAGGCCCTCGGCGCGCTGTTCGCCCTTGCCCTGGCGGCCGCCGAGCGCGAGGTCGAACGGGGCGCCGAGCGCCGCCTCCACGGCGCGCCCGTCGACGACGCCGACGCGTGCGCGCAGGCGGAGCAGGGCGCCGAGGCGCTCCACCGGGACGCCCGGGCCGCGGCCTGCGAGGCGGACGCCCGCCTCGCGGCGGAGCGGCGGTGGCTGCGCAGCATCATCGAGGACTTCCCCGTCGCGATCGCCGTCTTCGACGAGCGCGGCGACCGCTCGCTCCTCGCGAGCCGCCGCTGCGAGCAGCTCTGCGGCGGCCCGCACCCGCTCACGACGCCCGCGCCCGCCCAGCGCGTGCTCCTCTGCGCGCCGGGCGGGGAGCCCCTTCCGCACCACGAGATGCCCCTCGTCCGGGCGGCGCGCGGCCAGGGGACGACCTGCGCGGAGCTGTGGTTCCGGAGGACCGACGGGAGCCACGTCCCCGTCGTGGTGAGCGCCGGCCCCATCCGCGACGGCCAGGGCACGATCCTCGGCGCCATCGCCAGCTACGAAGACGTCACCCATTTCATGGAGCGCGAGCGGCTCCGCGAGGAGTGGATCACCCTCGTGGCGCACGACCTCAAGCAGCCGCTCACCGCGATCACCGCGTGCGCGGGCATCCTGTCGCGGAGGTCCGAGGCCGCCGACATCAGGCCGTGGAGCCAGAAGATCCTGGCCAGCGTCCAGCGCCTCGAGCGGATGACAGGGGATCTGCTCGACGCTTCAAAGATCGAGGCGCGGCGCTTCTCCCTCGACCGGCGGCCGACGGACCTGCGCGCCCACCTCCGCGACGCCGTCGAGCTCGCCGCCGCGGAGCGGCCGGGGCGCGACGTCGTGCTCACCGCGGACGACGACGTGCCGCTCGTCCACGTGGACGAGGCGCGCATCGAGCAGGTGATCGGGAACCTCCTTCTCAACGCCGCCAAGTACGGCGACCCCGCCGCGCCGATCCGGGTGACGCTCTCGCGCCGCGACACCGAGGCGGAGATCGCCGTCGAGAACCGCGGGCCGGGCATCCACCAGGACGATCTGCCAAGGCTCTTCCAGCGCTTCCAGCGGCTCTCGTCAGCCCCGTCCAGGCGGAGCCCGCCCGGGACGGGCCTCGGGCTCTACATCTGCAAGGGCATCGTCGAGGCGCACGGCGGTCGCATCTGGGCGCGGAGCGAGCCGGGCGAGACGACGGCCTTCCACTTCACGCTCCCGCTCTCGCGCGGCGGCTGACCCCGCGGGCTGCGTCGCGGCGAAGGCGCGAGGACAGCCGTGATGACGTCGCCCGCTCAGCCGTTCTTGATGCGCGCCACGATGGCGTCCGTGAGCGCCTTCGTGTTTGACTTGCCGCCGAGGTCGCCGGTGCGCACCCCGTCCACGTTCAGCGCCCCGTCGATCCCGGCGCGCAGGCGGCCGGCGAGATCCTGGTGGCCCACGTGGTCGAGCATCATCGCG
>JAICEP010000202.1 GCA_025924095.1 Sorangium sp. | reverse complement strand
GCGCGGGGGCGTCGAGCGCGAGCGGCGGCGGCGCGGGCGGCGATCCTGGGCCAGGCGCGTGCGGCGTCACCCAGGACCGTATCCGTATCACCGAGATCGACGTCGGAGTCCGCGTGATCAACAACGAGGACGAGGCCGCGCTGATGCCGCTCGTCATCTCGCCAATGCCGTCCGGCGGGTCGCGCCTCGCATGGATGAGCGACGACGATCAGGTCCACGTCGTCCAGCTCGACGCAGGTGATCAGGCCATGGGCCCCTCGCTCGGCCTGCCGGCGAACGACCTCTCCGATCTGCTCGCCGATGACGCGGGCGGCGTGCTGCTGCTCACCCGCGATGCCGAGGGCGGCGGAACATTGAATTGCGGCGCACCGGCGAACCTGTGCGGCACGCCGCCGTCCCCCCCGGTCCCCTGTCACGACATGTACATGGTCCGCTTCGACGGCGCGCGCGAGACCTGGGCGACCAAGCTCACCAGCTCGAGCGCCGCGCTGCCGCCCTACTCGACCGGCCCCACCGGTCCCAGCGTGTTCATGATCTGGTGGTACGCCCACCACGGCCGCATCGCCTTCGACGGCGCGCGCTATGCGGGCTATTTCGGCGCCGCGATCAGCGTCTCGCAAGGGGGGTGCATCAACATCCACCAGGGCGATCGCATGAAGGTGGTCGACGCCGGCGGGGAGCTGCAGCAGGACGGCTTCGACTGGGGCTGCAGCCACAGCGGCTACGAGCGCGTCCTCTGGGACCCCGGCGCCGGCAAGTTCGTGACGGTGTGCAAGACCGACAACAACAATCGTATCGCGTTCGCGCCCGATTACACGACCATCGCTCCGGTCGATCTCGCCTACTCGAACCTGGGGAACCTCGTGACGGCGAATGGCGGCGGCTACTGGCTCACGGCGAGCGATGTCCGCCCGGGCCAGCCGGCGGGCTCGAACGGGCTCGCGGACGTGCGGCTGCTCCACTTCACCGACGGCGCCGCGGACAAGGACATCACGATCGCCGACGGCGGCGGCCTGAACCACCGCGCCCCGCACCTGGCCGCCTACGGCGGCTCGCGCCTGCTCGCGGCCTGGGAGAGCACCCCGCGCGCCGGCGATATCGCCCGCAACGATCCGGAGCGCGCGCTGTACGTGCAGACGCGCGATCGCGCCACAGGGGAGGCCGAAGGCGAGCCGCTGGAGGTCGACGTGCTCGGCAATCGATATCAGGATTTCGTCGCATTCCCCGACGGAAGCGTGGCCTTCGCGGCGCCGGGCAGCACGAGCACCCGGATCCGGGTGCTGCGCATCCTGCCCTGCGAGTAACGTCACGAAGGCGCGCTGGAGACGGCGCACGCGGACGGCGGGCGCGCCATGGCTCAGGCGGCGCTCTCGACGGGGCTGAGCTTGCCGCGCTCCACGCCGGAGCTCGCCGCGATGCCGGCGTCGACGCGCGCGGCGAGCATCGGGCGGAACGCCGCGCGGTAGGCGAAGGCGAGGTAGAGCTCGAGGGCGAGGATGAGCCAGGCGGCCGGGTTGGGCGGCGTGAGGAAGGTGTGGAATGCGACGATGTTCACGACGATGGGCGCGAGGAGCGCCAGCGCGAGCGGGACGTAGCGGTTCGAGAGCAGCAGGGCGCCCGCGACGACCTCGGTCCCCTTGATCAGCGGGAACATGTAGCCGGTCGCGGCCAGCGCGGCCCCGAAGCTGGCGGCGGCCTCGGGGGCCGGGGGTTGCGGCAGGAACTGCAAGAAGCCGTTCAGCCCGAAGACGAAGAACACGAGCCCGAGGAGGGTGCGGGCAGCGGCGGGAGCGAAACGCTTGACGATGTTCATGATGAGCCTCGCGGAGGTGAGGCGGGCTCTCCGGCTCGGAGCGCCCGCCCCCTCTCTATGGGCGCTCGCCGAACCTGGTGCTATTGTGCAACGGCTCAACTCAGCGTTGCGTTTTCGCAACCTACCGTCGCGACCTGCCTGCTTTCGCGACCTGATCGAGCGCCCGACCGAAGCCGCCCAACCCTCGTGAGGTCCCCGCATGCCCGGCCCCCGCACGGCCGCCCGAGCGCAGTCGCCCCGATCGCCCCAGCTCGACGAGATCGCCGCGTTCGCCAGGGTGGCGGAGCTCGGCTCGTTCACGGCCGCGGCCGCGCAGCTCGGGGTCCCGAAGTCGACGGTGAGCCGCGCGGTGACGCGCCTGGAGGAGGGCCTCAAGGTGCGGCTCCTCCACCGGTCGCCGCGCGCCGTCGGGCTGACCGAGGCGGGCCGCCGCTTCTTCGGCGACGTGGCGCCCCACATCGCCGGCCTCCGCGACGCGGCGCTGGCGCTCGACGCCTACCAGGGCCAGCCGCAGGGCCTGATCCGGCTCAGCGCGCCGCCCGACGGCGGCGAGTCCTTCGTGGGCGACCTGCTCGTCGAGTTCTGCGCGCGGTATCCGCTGCTCTCCGTGGATGTGGACCTGTCCTCGCGCCGGGTCGACCTGCTGCGCGAGGGCTTCGACGTCGCGATCCGGGCGACGCTCGAGCTCCCGGACTCCTCGCTTGTCGCGCACAAGCTGCTCGACTCGCACCTGCAGCTCTTCGCCGCGCCTTCGTACCTCGCGCGCCGCGGCCTGCCCCGCGCGTTCGACGAGCTTGTCGACCACGAGCGGGTGGTGTTCGTCCCGAACGCCCGGCGCGGCCAGTGGCCGGTCGACGACGCGCGCTCGGTGCGCGACGCGATGTCGACCGGGCGCATCGCCACCGACAACGTCCAGCTCATCCGCGCGGTGCTCCGCGCGGGGGGCGGCATCGGTCCGCTCCCGCGCGCCTTCGCCGCGGCCGACCTGGCGAGCGGGCGCCTCGTCCATGTGCTGCCCGAGTGGTCGCAGCGTGCGGGGGCCGTGTACCTCGTCTATCCGAGCGCGCGGCACGTGGCGCGGAACGTGGCGGTGTTCCGCGACTTCGTCCTGGCCTGGGTGAAGCGGCTCGCGTGACCCGGGCGCCCGCGCGCCACCACCCGCCGAGCGGCGGCGCGGCGCTGTGATGGGGCAGGGGAGCGGCGATCTCGCGCGGGCGCCGCGCGTCGGGCACGCCGGAGATGGATAATGATGATGCCTCTGGCGGAGCGCGCGCCCATCGGCGGCAGCGGCGCATGGCCGTGTTTCGCGGCGGTCCCGGCTTGGATACGCTATCTCTCGCGCTCGCCCGCTTTGCGCGTGGATCCGGGGCCGAGCATGCTGTTCTTCGAGGCCTCGCACCCGCCATGTACAGAACCGCTGCGTCCCTCCCGCCCGAGCCGCCCCGCGAATGGCAGCTCATCGTCGAGGCCTACCTGTACGAGCACCTCTCGGTGCCCGAGGCCTGGCTCGCGCGCGCCGGGGGCACCGTTGCGCTGCTCGTCGGCGCGCGGATGCTCGCGCCCGAGCACCACGGGGAGAACCGCGCCTGGCTGTTCGGCGACCTGCGGCGGGTGGAGGGCCAGCGGCCGCCGCTCGTCGCGCCCACCTCGTTCGGGCTGGAGCGCGTGTGCGCGCCGGGCGAGGCGGAGGCCGCGCCGCGCCACGTCGCGGTCTGCCCCTGGCCCGACGCGGCGGGCATGACGCTGGCGGGCCTCGCGCGCTACCTGCCGGGCGCGCGCCTCGAGATCGGCGCGGCGGCCGAGGTCGCCGCGCAGCTCGCGCGCGTGCGGCTCGCGGTGCCGCACGCCGGCTTCACGTACGCGCGCGTCGTCGTGTTCGAGAGCGGCGAGGTGCGCGTCGCGCCGCCCCTGCCCGAGACGGAGCGCTCGGCGACGCCGAGCTATACGGGGATCGAGTACCTCGACGATCTCGGGATCGCGGCCTTCCTGATCCAGGGCCGCGAGGGCCTCGAGCCCGGCTTCGGCGTCGCGTCGGCGCTCTTCGAGCTCGTCGTGGGCTTCGGCGAGGCGGGCGCCGCGGCGAAGCGCCAGCTCCTCGACGCCGCGCTCAGGGCGCCGCGCGCGCACCCGCTGCCGTCGGACTTCGGGGTGCGGAGCCGCGAGATCGACGCGCTCGTCGCGCGGGGCACGTCGGGCGAGGCGCCGCTCTCCGAGCTGGCGCACGCGCTGGCCGCGCTCAGCCAGGCGCTCGACGGCGCGACCGCGCTCGGGCGCGCCGTGCGCGCGAGCGTCGCCGCGGCCGCGCCGTCGCCGCCGCACAGGCAGACGCGGGACGGGAAGCGCGGTTACCTGCTGTTCCCCGACGTGCAGGCGCTCCCCGTCGGCGCCGGCTGGCCGGCGGTGGCGCCATGAAGAGGCCGCGCCGCCGCGGGCCCCGCGCGGCTAGCCGCAGCTCGGTACTTCGTCCAGGCTGAAGAAGATCTGTTTGCCCATGGATCGGGACAGCTCGACCATCTCGTCGGCTCCCTTCGAGGCGCCGCCGATCCGCAGGCAAGCGTCGCAGCGGGCGACGAGCCGGCGGGCGACGGGGTGGAAGATCTCGTTGAAGATCTCGTCGCCGATCTCGCGCGACCCGGCGTGCTCGATGAGCGGCAGCGCGAACCACTCGCCCAGGACGGGGAGATGGCCGGCGCGAAACAGGCGAACGGCCATGTCGTTCATGGCGTGAACGTTGGCGGCGATCAGGACGGGGTCATCGTTGGTGCCGGAGCGATAGGGCCCGGCGACGAGGATCATGAGCGGCTTGGGGGTCGTCATCGTCTCGAGTCCTTCAGGGGAGATCGCGTGTCGGTCACGGGGCCTGCAGGTCCTGATCGGCGCTCTTGAACCAGCGCGTCGCGACGCGGACCGCGTTCGTGGCCGCGCCGAGCCGCAGGTTGTCCCCGACCACCGTGAGGCACACGCTCTTCCGGTCGCGATCCCGTGCGTCCGGGCGGATCCGCCCGACCAGCGCGCGGTCGCGGTCCTGCACGCAGTGGAGCGCGCTCAGGCCCTCGCCCGCGGCGCCGGGGAGGTGCTTCACATAGGGCGCCTGCGCCGGATCGCTCAGGAGGCTCGCGACGCGCTCGAGGTCCACCGGGCGCTCGAACGTCACCCACGCGTTCTCGTAATGGCCCACCGCGACGGCGACGCGGCAGCACTGCGCCGAGACGCCGAGCTCGGGCATGCCCAGGATCTTGCGGCTCTCGAAGATGAGCTTCCGCTCCTCCGAGGAGAAGCCGCTCTCGTCGGTGCCGCCGTTGTGCGGGACGGTGTTGGCGGCGTAGCCCGCGAGCTTGAACGGGAGGCCCAGCCGGTCGAGGGCCTGGTAGCCGTCGCGCGCGTCCGCGATGAACGCGTCGAGGGCGGCGATGCCGGCGCCGCTCACCGCCTGGTAGGTGCTCACCGTGACCGCGCTCAGCCCGAACTCCCGGCGCAGGGGCGAGAGCGCCAGCGTGAGCGGGATGGTCGTGCAGTTCGGATTGGCCACGAGCCGGACCGAGTCGTCGACGAGGCTCGAGTTCACCCCCGCGGTGACGAGCGGCACCTTCGGGTCGGCGCGGAACGTGTTGCTCTTGTCGATCACGCGGTGCCCGAGGTCGAGCAGCCGCGGCACGTACCGCTTGCTGTGCTCGTCATCCAGGGCCACGAACGCGAGGTCTCCGCGGGGGGCGTCCTGCGTCTCGAGGCGCGACGCGCCGAGCACCTCGTACGACTTGCCGTCGAGGGTGAGCTCCTGGTCCCGGCTCGCGAACAGGGCGAGCGTTGCGCCGGGCCAGGCCCGCGCGATGAGGGTGATGGTTTCGCGACCGACGAGGCCCGTAGCGCCGAGGATGCAGATTCGCATAAGAGCGCTCTTTACCAGACCGGGGCCCAGCCGACGAGGGGCCAAGTGGGCGGGCGCGGCAGGGCGCAGGCGCAGGGGCCCACCCGCGCACCGGCGCCGCAGGCCCCGGAAGGGCGCGCATCGACCGGGATCGCCCCGGGATCGCCCGGGGATCGCCCGGGGATCGACGGATGGCGGGGCGACGGCGCCCCGGACGGCGCAGAGCGCCATGCCGGGCGGCATCGCGGCGGGTTGTTACGGACGCGCGGGCGCGGCGGCGCCGACCTGCGCGGGCGAGCGCGCCGCCGGCTCCGCGGGGCGGAGGGGGCGGTCTCTCAGATGACCGTGCCCGGGGGCACGACGGCGTTCTTCGGGACGACGACGATGCCCTCCCGGGCCGCGTAGTACTCGGCGTCGGAGTCCTCGCGATCGGGGATGTTGCGGATCACCACCCCCTCGCCGATGCGCGCGTTCTTGTCGATGATCGCGCCGTCGATCTTGCACCCCCGGCCGATGCCGATGGGCGGGAGACCCCTGCTGCTCTCGGGGCCCTGGGCCTGGAACAGGAACTCGTAGTCTGCGCCCATCATGACCGTGTTCGACATCGTGACGTGAGGCCCGATCGAGGAGAGCTGCCCCACGATCGACCGGGAGATCTTCGACTCGATGATCCGGCTCCCCTCGGCGAGGAGCACCTGGTCGAGGACCGAGCCGGCGCTGACGTGGGCCGGGGGGAAGAACTGCGGGCGGGTGTAGATCGGCCGCTGCGGATCGTAGAAGGAGAACGGAGGATTTGTGTCGGTGAGGGCGAGGCTGGCCTCGTAATAGCTCCGGATCGTGCCGATGTCCTCCCAGTACCCGTCGAACGTGTAGGTCACCATCCGGTGGCTGTCGAGCGCGCGGGGCAGGATGTGGTTGCCGAAATCGGAGGCGTCGTCGCGCTCGAGCATCTCGTAGAGCGCCTTCGCGCTGAAGATGTAGACGCCCATCGAGGCGAGCCACGGGTACTTCGGATCGGGCAACCGCCGCACGCCGTCGAGCAGCTTCATCTCCTTCGGCTTCTCGACGAACTTGACCACCCGCCCGCTGTCGTCGGTGTCCACGATGCCGAGGCGCGACACCTCGGCGGTCGGGACGGGCCGCACGGCGAGCGTGACGTCGGCCCGGGTCTCGCGGTGGTGCTCGAGGAAAGGCTCGTAGTCCATGCGGTAGAGGTGGTCGCCCGAGAGGATCATGACGTCGCGCGGGTTCGGCGACTTGACCTCGCCCAGCTGCTTGCGGACCGCGTCGGCGGTGCCCAGGTACCAGTCGCTGTGGTTCGGCGTCTGCTCGGCGGCGAGGATCTGCACCGCGCCCGCGGAGAAGACGTCGAATCGATACGTCTGCGTGATGTGGTTGTGGAGCGAGACCGAGTTGTACTGCGTGAGGATGTGAATGCGATTGAAGCCCGAGTTGAGGCAGTTGCTGATCGGGATGTCGACCAGTCGGTACTTGCCGCCGGTCGGGACGGCTGGCTTCGAGCGCAGCTTGGTGAGCGGGTAGAGGCGCTTACCGACGCCTCCGCCGAGGATCAAGACCACCACGTCGTTGTGCTTCAAGCGGACCTCCGCGATGTGAGGGGGGACGGTTCGACGCCCGGAGCGATGGGCGCGACTAGACTAGCCGATCATCGTGATCGGTCGAGCCGAATACCATGCTGCGCGAGGTGGTTGCAACCCTCGCGATCTGCGGGTGATCTCAGGGCAGGTGGCGCGGCGGGCTCCGGCGCTGCCGCCGCCGCGCCAGGGCGGTGATCGGACGAGAGCGTGACAAGCCGCCAATGCGGCAAGGACGCCGAGAAAAGGGAGTCTCGGGGACTCCTCGCGCCTTGGCGATCTCGTCCTTCATGGCGTGTCTGGCTCGGCGCGCCCGCTACCGGGGCGTCGCGTCGTTCCTGCGGGCGCGCGGGCCGTCGTGCGAGTGCGAGGACGTGGGCGAAGACGGCGGCAGCTCCGCCGGATCAGCGCGTGCCGCCGGAGCCCGGGGCGCTGCCCGTGGTGCCAGGGCCCGCGCCCGGGCTCTGGGTGCCGGTGCCGGTGCCGGGCGTTCCACCCTTCTTGGTCGGCGAATTGCCCTGCTGCGGGCCCGTCGTGGGCGACTGCGTGCCGCTGCTCGTGTCGCCGCGGAAGCCGCCGGGGACGCCGGCGTCGGTGCCCGTGGTCCCGGTGCCCGTCGCGCTGCTGCCGGTGCCCGGGGCCCCGGTGCCCGTCATGTCGCCGGTGCCGGCCCCGCCGGGACCCATCTCCGTCGGGGCAGCCCCCTGTCCAGCGCTCGTGTCGGAGCCCATACCGCCCATCGAGGGCTGACCCGTGCTGGTGCCGGCCCCCGGAGCTCCCGTGGCGCCGCTCATCCCGGCGCCCGTGCCCGCGTTCGTCCCGGCCCCGCTCGCGTCCGAGCCCCACGGCGCCTGCGTTCCTTCCGTGGTGCCCGGTGCGCTGGCGCCAGCAGGGCTCTGCGCAGGCGGCGAGTTGCTGGAGCAGCCGAATCCGGCGAGAGCGAGCAGGGTCGAGAGGGCAAGAGAGTGAACGAGAGTTCGCATGTGATCCGTCTCCTCGCTACCGCCCGAGGCGGGCTGGGTAGCGCGCTGAAGCGAGCGCCGTTGTCTCGAGTCTCGTGGACAACGGCAATCCGTGGGTGTGAGCGCTGGCGGCGCAATGCACGAGGCGAGCCAGCCGCATGACAGCCCCGGAAAACAGGGGGCTTCCTCACCGCGCCATCGCGAGCTCTGCCGGGCGTTCGTGTGGCGGCGCTCTGCCACAGGTGTGGCGCGATGGCCGGGGCCGCCGGCGAGCTCAGCGGCAGCGCGACGGGCGGGCGCGCGAGCGCACGCCTTCCCAGGCGATCGCCCCCGTCTGCTCCTCGACGCTGAACGAGGTGATCAGCGGGTCCGGCGAGGTGTCGACGCGCACCGCCACCGAGAGCGCGCCGCGCTCGCAGCGCAGGCCGAAGCGCGCCGACGTGGCGCTCTCCACCATCGCCGAGCCGTCGAGCGCGCACGGGCCCACCCTCGCGCCGACGTCGCGCAGCTCCTGCCGCAGCGACGCGAGGTGATCCTCGGGGAACCAGCCGGGCCGGAGCCTGCGATCGAGCAGGTCCGTCCGCGCTCGACCGATGACCGAGGCGACCGCCTGCGCCGCGCGCCGCACCGACGGGGAGGGCGGGACGACGCGCGCGACCATGGCGCCGGTCGCCACGAGCCTGCCGAGCACCCTCGTGTTGAGCGACTCGAGATCGGCGCCGGCCACGTTGGCGAGCGCGACGACGCCGACGCCGCGCTGCGGGAGGAGCATCACCGACGCGGAGAATCCATCGATGAGGCCGTTGTGGAAGACCACATGGCCGAGGTCGCAGTCCTCGCGCACGTGCCAGCCGAGCCCGGGGCCGTCGGCGCCGCCGGCCGCCGGGAACGCCGAGCCGTTGCGCGCCATCATGTGCGACTCGCGCACGGTGCTCCGCCGCAGGACCCCGGCCTCGGGCGCGTCGCGGGCGGGCCAGGCGGCGAGCTGGAGCCCGATGAATCGACCCATGTCGGAGAGGCTTGCGTAGAGTCCCGCGGTCGACTCGGAGGCGCCGAGCCGCCACGGCTGGATCGGCGTCACCGCGCCGCCGGCGCCGCGCGCGTGCGGCGACGCGAGCGCGCCGGCCGGCACCTGCGAGGCGTCCCACGCGGCGTCGCGCATGCCGAGCGGCGCGAGCAGCGCGTCGCTCATGTAGCGCCGGTACGGCACCCCGGCGGCGCGCCCGACGAGCAGCCCGAGGAGCGAGTAGCCGAGGTTCGAGTAGGACGTCTCGGTGCCGGGCGCGCTCTCGAGCCCGAAGCCGTCGAGCGTGGCCAGGATCTCGCGCTCGGTGACGTCGCGCGCCGTCGACGCGGGGGAGAACACGCCGAGCCGGGGCAGGCCGGAGCTGTGCGTGAGCAGGTCGCGGACCGTCATCGGCCGCGAGTCGCGCGTCGGGTAGACGACGCCGGCGAGCGCGGGCAGGTAGCGCGCGGCCGGGGCGTCGATCGACAGCCGCCCTTCGTCGCGGAGCCGCAGGATCGCCGCCGCGGTGAGCGCCTTCGTGATGGAGCCGATGCGGAAGCGCGTGCGCTCGTCGACCGCTCCGCCCAGCGTGACGTCGCGCACGCCGATCACCTGCTGGATCGCGAGCTCCTCGTCGATGACGACGCCGAGCGCCAGGGCGGGCAGGCGCTCCCTCTCGGCGGTGCGCTGCGCCAGCGCCTGCACGTCGGGCGTCGCCGCGCGGAGCCTCCGCCCGCGCTCCGGATCGAGGAAGCGCGGCGCCGGCGCGGGCTCGCTGGCAAAGCGCTGGAGGAGCGGCGCGGGGGCCGCAGGCCGGACGGCCCGCGGCGCGGGCGCGGGCGCGGTCGACGCGCACCCGCCGAGGAGCGGGAGCGACACGGAGAAGGCGGCCGCCGCGAAGCGGACGGCGAGCTTGCTGTCAATCGTCCTCAAGGCGGAACCGTGATTGTCGCTCCTCAATCACGATCCGACAATTCGAAAGCAGCAGGCGCGCGGTTTCCGTTCTCGACTATTCCATTGAAGGTGGATGGGAATGGCGACCTCGACGCAGCCCGGCGTAGCTCTCCCACCGTGTGGTGTGGCCGGCGCGCGGGTCCTTGTGTCCTTGTCGTGCGCGCGGTGGGCGCGGGCTCGGTCGTACCCGCGACGGTGCGCGCCTACGCCCCCGCGAACCGGTCCCGGAACGCCCGGTAATTCGGCTGGTCGGCGCCCCGGTCGTACACCGCGAACACCACGCGCGAGAACGCGCCGCGGAAGCGCGGGTGCTTGAGCCACCGGGCGAAGACGTCGGCGACCTCGTCCGGGTCGTTGCGGAAGACGCCGCACCCCCAGGCGCCGAGCACGAGGCAGCGGTGCCCGTGCGCGCCTGCCGCCGCGAGCACCATGGCCGCGCGGCGCTCCAGGGCCGCGCGGATGTCCTGCTCCACCCCCTCGTCGCGCTGG
>JAICEP010000201.1 GCA_025924095.1 Sorangium sp. | reverse complement strand
GCCGCCAGGCCGCAGATCACGCCCGGCACCAACCCCCCGGGTATCGCGCCCTCGCCCATCGACAGCACGGCGCTCATCGAGTTCGCGCTGGCGATCCCGCCGAGCTCCCCCGGGAGCGCGCCCGACGCCGCGGCGGTCAGGGGCGAGTACGCGCGGGAGTCGGGCACCGTCGGCAGCGTGCCGCCGCCGGTGAGCCTCAAGGGCGTGATCAAGGCGGCCGGGGAGCTCATCCAGGGCAGGCCGCCCGCGCTCCTCATCGACAAGCTCGGCGAGCGCCTCCAGTTCGAGCGCTCGGGCACGCGCCTCTACGAGGCGCTGATCGCCAAGTACGACGCGGAGGGGAGCTTCGAGGGAGGCCCGACCCGCGCCGACCTCGAGGCGATCCGCGACGACGAGCTCCGGCACTTCGCGCTGCTGAAGCGCGCGATCGAGCGGCTCGGGGCCGATCCGACCGCGATGACGCCCAGCGCCGATAGGATCGGCCTGGCGTCGGCCGGCGTGCTCTCGGTCGCCGTCGAGCCGAGGATCAACTTCGGGCAGAGCCTGCAGGCGCTGCTCGTCGCCGAGCTCACGGACAACGACAGCTGGCGGATGCTCATCGACCTGGCGACCGCGTACGGCCAGGACGAGATGGCCGCCGAGTTCCGCGTGGCCGAGCAGCACGAGATGCGCCACCTCGAGCTCGTGCGCGGGTGGCTGTCCTGCAAGCTCGCGCTGGACGCGCGCGGTGAGCCCACCACCACGACGCCGCAGCAAGCCGCCTGACCCCGGCCAGGCGTGCTCCCAGGGCGATCGGGGGCGGTGGGAGGGACGCGGCCGCCGTAGACCGGCCTCCGGGATCTGGGTATGACGCTCGGGGCGCGGGCGCGGCGCATGCGGGGTGCAGCCGGCGGCTCCGCGCCCCGGATGAACCCATGGACCGACCCCTGAAGCTCCGATCGCTGTTCCTGCTGCCCCTCATCGCGCCGCTCGCCTGCGGCGGCGCTCCGGCGCCCGCGCCCGCACCGCCCCAGCAGGCCGCCGCGCCGCCCCCGGCCGCCGCGGCGCCGGCCGCGCCGGCGAAGGCCGCGCCGCGCGCCGACGCGACGCTCCTGCCGCGGAGCATGCTCTTCGGCAACCCCGATCGCGCGTCTCCCAAGATCAGCCCGGATGGCCAGCGGCTCGCGTTCCTCGCGCCCTCGGAGGGCGTGCTCAACGTGTGGGTCGGCCCGGCCGGCGATCCGGCGGCGGCCAGGCCGGTCACGAAGGAACAGAGCCGCGGCGTGCGCACCTTCCTGTTCCCCTACGCGAGCGACTACGTCCTCTATCGCCAGGACAAGGGCGGCGACGAGAACTGGCATATCTACGCCGTCGAGCTCAAGACCGGGCAGATCAAGGATCTCACGCCCTTCGAGGGCATCGCCGCGACGTTCGAGGGGGTGAGCTCGAAGATCCCGGACGAGATCCTGATCGGCATGAACGATCGGGACAAGAAGCTCCACGACCTCTACCGCGTCTCGGTCCGCACCGGCGAGCGCAAGCTCGTGCGGCAGAACGACGGGTTCGCGGGGTTCGTCGCCGACGACGACTTCAAGGCGCGGCTCGCGGTGCGGATGACGGCCGACGGAGGCCAGGAGTACCTCGACATCACCGGCAAGGAGCCGAAGCCCTTCGTCGCGTTCGGGCACGAGGACGCCGCCACGAGCGACGCGATCGGCTTCGACGCGACCGGCAAGACGCTCTATTTCCGGGACAGCCGCGGCCGCGACACCTCCGCGCTCGTCGCACTCGACCCGAGGACCGCGAAGCCCGCGGTGCTCGCCGAGGACGCGAAGGCCGACGTCAGCGCGGTGATCGTCCACCCGAGGACGGGCAAGGTGCAGGCGGCGGCCTCCGAGCACGAGCGCAAGCGCTGGCACGTGGTCGACAAGAGCCTCCAGCCGGACCTCGACGCCCTCCGCGCGGTGGCCGACGGCGAGCTCGACGTGCTGAGCCGCTCGCTCGACGACAAGCGCTGGACCGTCGGTTACACCGTCTCCGACGGCCCGGCCCGGTACTACCTCTACGAGCGCGGAACGAAGAAGGCGACGTTCCTCTTCACGAACCGGACGGCGCTCGAGTCGCAGCCGCTCGTGAAGATGCGGCCCGTGGTCATCAAGGCGCGCGACGGGCTCGAGCTCGTGAGCTACCTGTCGCTCCCGCGCGCCGCCGACCCCGACGGGGACGGCAAGCCGGACCGGCCGCTCTCGACCGTGCTCCTCGTGCATGGCGGCCCCTGGGCGCGCAGCTCCTTCCGCCTCGATCCGATGCACCAGTGGCTCGCGAACCGCGGCTACGCCGTGCTGAGCGCCAACTTCCGGGGCTCGACGGGGTTCGGCAAGAGGTTCGTCAACGCGGGCGACCTCGAGTGGGCGGGCAAGATGCACGACGACCTGCTCGACGCGGTGGCGTGGTCGGTCGCGCAGGGCATCGCCGACAAGGATCGCGTGGCGATCATGGGCGGCAGCTACGGCGGCTACGCGACGCTCGTCGGCCTGGCCTTCACGCCCGAGACCTTCGCCTGCGGCGTCGACATCGTCGGCCCGTCGAACCTCGTGACCCTGCTCGAGTCGATCCCGCCCTACTGGGCGCCGATGCTCGAGCTCTTCGCCAAGCGGGTCGGCGACCCCCGCACCGAGGCGGGCCGCGAGCTCCTGCGCCAGCGCTCGCCGCTCCACCGCGCCGACAAGATCAAGCGGCCGCTCCTCATCGGCCAGGGCGCCAACGACCCGCGCGTGAAGCAGGCCGAGAGCGATCAGATCGTCAAGGCGATGACCGGCAAGGGGATCCCGGTGACGTACGCGCTGTACCCCGACGAGGGCCACGGCTTCGCCCGCCCGGAGAACTCCATGTCGTTCAACGCGATCGCCGAGACCTTCCTCGCGCAGTGCCTCGGAGGCTCCTACGAGCCGATCGGCGGCGACTTCCAGGGGGCGAGCGTCACCGTCCCCGTCGGCGCCGACGTCGTCCACGGCCTCGCCGCGGCGCTCCCCCGGCCCTGATCCCCCGCCTTCCGAGGCCCGCCTGCGCCGCGCGCGGCGGGCCTCGCCGCGCGCCGCCGCGTCCCCCCGCCGCTACGTCTGCTGCGTCGACGCGGCCCGCGCGCGCCGCCGCGCCCCGGGCTCGTTCACCGGGGGCATGCTCGAGAGGTCGTCGAGCGTCTCCAGCAGCTGCTCCAGGTCGAACGGCTTGTTGATGATCCGCGTCGCGTCCGGGTGGTTCGGGTCGATGCAGAAGCCGGGATCGCTGAGCGCGGTCACGAGCACGACCGGCACCGCTCTCCCCTCGGCCGCGAGCGTCTCCATGAGGCGCGGCCCGTCCAGGAACGGCATCACGCAGTCGAGGACGATGACGTCCGGCAGCGCCTGGGAGCGCAGCCGCTCCAGCGCCTCGAGGGGGTCGGTGTACCCCTCGACATCATACCCTTCTGCCAGCAGCACCTCTTCCAGCGTCTCGACGATCGCGTCGTCGTCGTCGACGATGACGATGCGCCGCCGCCTTCCCCTTGTTGCTACGTCTCCCTGCTCGTCGCTCACGCTCACCTCGGTGGAGAACCCCGGTGTCACTTCTGGGACCGGCTGCTGTCGCCGTCTACCCTCGGACACAGCGTCTGTGCGAATTGTTTACAGGCTCTCCCGGAGCTCGCTCCGGCGGCCCCGGCTCCGCCCTCCACCGGCGCTCCCGCGGGCGACCCCGAGCGGCCTCAGCTCCTCGGCGGGGCCTGTCCGGGCGCCTGCAGGAGGTCCGGAGAGCTCCCCATCCTCGTGTGCAGCTGGACGGGCTTCTGGCGCAGCCGGAGGCGCATGTTGACGAGCTCGACGCTGAGCGAGAACGCCATGGCGAAGTAGATGTAGCCCTTGCTGATGTGCTGGCCCATGCCGTCGGCCACGAGCACCACGCCGATGAGCAGCAGGAAGCTCAGCGCGAGGATCTTCATGCTCGGGTGGCGCTGGATGAACGCGCCGATCGTGCCGGCGAAGACGAGCATCACGCCCACCGCGATGAACATGGCCACCATCATGATCGAGACGTGCTGCGCCATGCCGACCGCGGTGATGACCGAGTCGAGCGAAAAGACGATGTCGAGCAGCACGATCTGCGTGATGACGGAGGGGAACGACGCCCTGGCCTTCGTCTGCTGCTCGTTGGGCTCCTCGACCTCGAGCTTGTCGAACATCTCGTGGGTCGCCTTGGCGATCAGGAACAGACCGCCGCCGAGCAGGATCAGGTCACGCCCGCTGAAATCGTGTCCGAGCAGGCTGAACAGGGTGGCCTTGAGCCCCATCACCCACGAGATCGCGAGCAGGAGGAGCAGCCGCATGCCGAGGGCGAGCAGGAGGCCGATGCGGCGGGCGAGCGGCTGCTGCTCCGGCGGCAGCCTCGCCGTCATGATGGAGAGGAAGACGATGTTGTCGATTCCAAGGACGATTTCCAGCGCGCTGAGCGTCGCGAGCGTGATCCAGCCATCGGCGTGCAGAAAGGCGCTCATGTCGGGCATCGGGGTGGCCCTTTGTAGCATGACGCGGTGCGAATGCCCGCGACGTCTCCTGTGCATCGCCCGCTCCCCGCAGATTCCGGGGCGATCTTGCTTCCGCGTTCAGGGCGCGGGGGCGGGGCGCCGCGCGCAGGGTAAAAGCCAGCGTCGCTGTGGGCGCGCCCATCCAGGTGCCCATCCAGGTGCCCATCCAGGTGATCGACGCTAGCCGACGCTAGCCGACGCTAGCCGACGCGAGCGCCATGGGCCGCTTGACGCAGGTTGTTGACATCCGGTACAGGTGTTATGGAAGTACGATCAAGTGGATCTGCCTCCTTCCTGGCTTCCAGGTGAGCTCCTGAGGGGTGTTGGCGAGCTTGCCGAGGGGTGCTGTGCCTTTTCGCCACACGGGCGAAGCGGCGTGGTCGCCTGTTCTCCACCTGGAACAGGTAGTCTCATGGCGAGGGGGACGACCTCGTGACGCTGGTTCCGAAGGTCGGATTCGGGCAGGAGGCGAGCTGGGCTGCCCGGGGCGGCGCTGACGGGTTATCGCTCGGGCGAGCGCTCTTTGGGGACGATGCGCCGGCCGAGGAGCCGGAGGCGTGCTGGCTGGACGGAGACGAGGTCTGGCTGCGTATCGAGGGGCTCGACCCGAGCTATCCGGTCGTCCTGCTCGGCGCGATGGGCGCCTGGATCGAGCCCGATTACCAGACCTCGTTCCCCTTCGGCAGCGTGGCCTCCGTGCGCCTGTACTTCCGCGGCGTCGAGATCGGCCCGCTCCCCGCCCTGCTGGTGCTGCAGTCGATGGGCCTGCGGGGCCCGCTCATCGGGCTCTCGTTCCAGGAGGTGTCCGCGCGCGCGAGCGGCCAGATCCGCGAGGCGCTGCGCGCCCTCGTCGACGCCGGCGCGGCGAAGGCCGCGGCCTCGAGCCTCTTCAGGTCCTCGGCCGCGGAGGCCGGGCACGTGCGTGAGGTCATCGACGACCCGCGGCGGGTGCGCGACATCCTGAGCGTCCTCCTGCGCAAGAAGGGCATCGTCCGCCGCGCCGCCGAGAGCGCGCCGTCGCTGTGCGTGATGCTCAGCGAGGTGGAGGTCGGGACGGTCCGCTGGTTCGGCATCGAGGGCTGGAGCGAGGCGGCGGCGGTCGAGATCGCCGGGCACAGCTCCGTCTTCCGGTTCAACATCCGGGCGGAGCAGGTGCGCCCGGGCGAGATCGTGTCCGCGCTGCCGGCGCGGGTGGAGCGCCTCCGCCGGAGCCTCCATGAGCGGGGCGTCGAGGTCGAGCTCACCGCGCGCTTCCTGCACCCCGACTGGCTCCACCTGCCGCCGGTCGAGGCCGAGGTGGTCGACGTGTCCTTCGCGAGCCTCAGGCTCGCGCTCGGGGAAGGGCAGCCGCCGCTGCACGCGAGGCTCAAGCTCGCGCTGGAGCTCCCGGACGGCGACGACGGGGTGATTCACCTGAAGGGCGAGGTCCGGTCGGTGTCCGCGGGCGAGGGCGCCGCCGCGCAGCTCTGCAGCGTGCAGGTCGTCGCCGCGAAGCGCGAGGACGAGCGGCGCTGGCTGCGGCTCGTGTCCCGCATCCTGCACGCGACCACCTACGGGGGGACGGCCTGGCAGGCGGAGTTCTGGGATCTCTTCGCCTCGTCGGGCTACTTCAACCTCTCCGGGCGGCGCCCGGAGAACTTCGAGGCCATGAGGCCGAGCCTCATGAGGATGGCGCAGCGGGCCGCGGCGGTGCCGCACCTCCTGCACAACGTCACCTGCCTCTCCGAGCACGGCATCGAGGGCAATTTCTCGGTGATGAAGCCTTACCACAGCACGTGGATGTTTCATCAGCTCGCGAAGCGGCCCAAGAGCGCCTCCAACCTGAGCTCCCGGCAGGTGCTCCGCGACATCTTCACGCGCTGCTGCGAGTACGCGCTGGCCGACCCGGAGTGCCGGTGGGTCATCGTCTACGCCGAGGCGCACGTCGCGTGGAACGAGCGGTCGTTCTTCGAGTTCGCCCGCAGGCACGAGGCGACAGGGCTCGTGCTCTCGCTGCCGTTCCGCCTGATGGGCGTCGATGTCCCGGCGCTGCCCGCCGAGCCCTCCTGGGTGGACGCCGCGCCGTTCGAGATCGGCGAGGCGACCCCGCCGGAGCAGGCGGCGCTCCTCGGCCAGCTGTGCGCGACGTCGCCGCGCATCTACGCGGAGGCGCTCGATCTCGTGCCGGGCAGGCTCGCGCTGGGCCCCTGCATCGAGCGCTGGCGCAGCGCGGGGCTCGAGCGGGAGCGCGCGCTGCTCGTGGCGCGCCAGCGCGGCGAGCCGGTGGCGGCCGCCATCCTCGAGCTCGGCGAGCTCGGCACGAACCTCTTCCGGCTGCTCGACTCGGTCCGTCTCGTCCCCATGCGCCCCGGCGGGGACGCCGCCTTCGCCCCGCTGCTCGACGCCGCGTGCGGCTGGTTCCGGAGCCACGATCGGCCGTCGTTCATCTGCTTCGGCGAGCGCGGTAGGGTGAGCTACGAAGGGACTGCCGGACTGAACGACCTCGGCGAAGGGCGGCTGTGGATCATCGCGAGGGAGCTCATTCCGGAGTTCGCAGAGCATGTCTACCAGCTCACCGAGCCAAAGCCGCCGCCGCGCTAGCTCGGTTCAGGTCCCCATCCCAGCTCCCTCACCGAGGCGGCATGTACCGAATCAAGATCGACAAGATCAACGCCCTCATCGAGGTCACGTTGCAAGGCGTCGTGCGCACGGAAGAGGCGCACGCGTATGCCGTCGAGTACGCGAAGGCGCTCGGCTCGCTCTGCGGCCGGAAGATCCGCGTCCTCGTGGATTTCCGGGGGTTCTCCATCGCCTCCGAGGAGGCGACGGAGCTCCTCCGCGACATCGGGGCGACCTCGGCCGCGATGGGGGTGATCCGGACCGCCGAGCTGGTCCAGAGCGACCTCGCCGCGCTGCAGGCGGGCCGCATCGCCCGGGAAGCGGGCACCGCGGAGCTCGTGCGGGTCTTCAAGGACGAAGGCGCGGCGCGCAGCTGGCTCCTCGGCGACCGCGCGGCGCCGTGAGGCGGGCGGCCGCCGGGACGGCGGCCCGGGTCAGCGCGCGACGAGCACGTCCTCGGGGGGGCGCCGGAGCGAGCGCGTCGAGGGCGGCCCCGCGAGCGACAGGCGGAAGAGCAGGATCTCCGCGGTCGCGTCGGTGACGTCGAACAGCCGGACGTAGCGCTCCCGGAGCTCCCTCGCGACCGCCGCGGTCTCCGGCTCCATCCCCTCGCCGCCGCCGCGGATGAGCCGCGCGAACAGGTAGGGCAGCGTCGCCATCGGGTAGACGGCGATCCCCAGCTGCGTCGCGGTGAGCCACGCCCGCTCGAGCGCCCTGCCGCCCTGGAAGTAGTCCGCGAGCCCGGCGCGCGGCAGGGTGATCAGCGCGACGGCCATCGCGCCGGTGATCGCCTTGCGCGCCGCCTTCTCCAGCGCCCTTCCGCCGCCCCAGCGCCGCACGAGCTCCATCGCGCGATAATCCCGGCAGATCCTGAACCCCGCGAGATCGGCCGGCGAGAGCTCGAACGCGCCGACGAAGAGGCCGTCCCGGCGCGCCTCCGCCTCCGCCTCGGTCCAGCGGATCTCCTTCATCAGGTCGGCGTGCGTGCTCTGCGCGAGCAGCCGGAGGCGATCGCCGGCGCCGATGAGCGCGGCGATCTCCTCGAGCGCCGCCGGCGCTTCGAGCAGCTGGAGGTCCGCCCCGGGGACGGACCGGACCGCCGCGGCGAGGGCGGCCCGGTGCTCGTCCGCGAGCGCCGCCCGCTGGCTCGGGCGCCGGTTCGTGTGCCGGAGCCCGATGGAGTCCGCGAGGCGATCCATCGCGTGGCCCTCGGCGCCGCTCACCGGCGCGCCGAAGAAGTCGAACGTCGCCGCCAGGTCCTCGCCGCCGAGCGGGAAGGGCGAGAGGCGCACGCTCAGCCCCTCGCGGTGCGCGGCGAGGACGACGTTCTCGGCGGCCGCGCCGAGCGCGACCACGCCGCCCGCCCCCTGGAAGTCGGCGAGCGAATCGGAGCGCGCCCGATCGTGGAACAGCCCGAGGCGGCGCGCCTCGTAGACCCAGAGCCAGGGCTGGCAGTTGCCGCCCGAGGGCGCCGCGATCCCGGCCGCGACGAGCCGCCGGAGCCGCTCCGGATCGAGCGGGACGGCGCCGGCCTCTCCGCCGGGCGGGAGCGCGAGCGACGCGGGATCGAGCGCCGGGCCGCGCGGCGCGGGCGGCGCGCCCGGACCTCCGGCCGGCGCGCCCTCTGGACCGCTGATGATCTGCTCCAGGTCGACGTAGTACCGGCCCGACCGCACCGGCTCTCCCAGGACGAGCCGGCGCGCCGTGTCCGCGGCCGCCGCCCCGCCGTGGACGACCGCCGACCCGAGCTGCGGCCACGTGCTCACCGTCTGCTGCACCTCGATGAGCGTGGCGCCGAACCGCGTGGAGAGCGTGTCTTGCCCGATGATCTGCATCACATAAGGCACCTTGTCCTCGGTCGACAGGCCGCGGATGCGCTCGGGCCTGAGGTCGCCGACGAGCCCGTGGAGGATCGGCCGGTCCGGCTCCAGATCGAAGCGCTCGACGTCGATGAGCCCCCTGTCGCTCGTGTCCATCAGGACCGGTATGCGGTGCGCGCGCGCCCTGAAGCGGATCTCCAGCTTGATATCGAGGCTGTCGCACTCGTCCACGACGAGATCGAGCTTGCCCTCGCCCTCGCCCTCGCCCTCGCCCTCGCCCTCGTCCTCGCCCTCGTTCCTTCCAAGCAGGAAGCGATCCATGTTGTCCGGAGTGACCCCTTCGGAAAAGCACTTTACTTTGAAGAACGGGTCGAGCTCGGCGATGTCGCGCGCGGTGGCGACCACCTTGGGCACGTCGAGGTTGTGCACGCCGGTCCGGATCCGGTTCATGTTCGAGAGCTCGAGGTGGTCGAAGTCGGCGATGCGCAGCTCGCCGGCGCTCCGCTCGAGCGCGATGGTCAGCGCCACCGACTGGCCGACGGAGAGCCCGATGACGCCGATCCGCCGCCCGGCGAGCGTCTCCTGCTCTTCGGGGCTGATCTTGTACCTGTTGCGGTTGGTCCTGAGCTCGACGAACTCGGCCTCGTCGAGCAGGTGCACGAGGCGGTGCGACCACGGGTAGTGGACCCACACGCCGTACGCCTCCCGCGGGGCGCCGCGGAGGTGCTCCTCGACGAGCCGCGCGATCTCGCGCTCCTCGAGGGTGCGGCTCGGGTGCCGCGTCTTGACCAGATCCGCGAGCTGCCGGTCGATCGCGTCGAAGACCTGGACGCGCGCGTCGTCGCGGAGCAGGCGCCCGAGCTCCTCGGCGTCCGCCCCGCGCGCCGGCCGGAAGAAGCGCGGCCGCGACTCGGTCGATTCTGCGTCTCGTCGCCGAGGAGAAGAGATGAGCTCTTGCCAGCTGGTCATGGCCACCGTGGTATCACGGTCGCTCCCGGCGCGTCGCGGCGCCGGGCGCCGGCGCCGCCGCGGCCCCACGAGAGCCCCGGATCAGCGCGGCGTGCGGGGCGCCCGGCCCTCGATCTCGAGCCGCATCCGCGCGACCTTGTGGTGCACCATGGCGGCTTCGGGCCCGCTGATGTCGAGATAGCGCAGGGCGCCCGCGATGTCGTTGCCCCGGAACGACCTGACCCTCGGGTTGAACCAGCTGAGCGCTATCGTGATCTGCCGGACGAGCAGCGCATCGGTGCAGATCGCCACCGTGAGCGTGTGGTTGCTTACAAAATCGTTGACGGACGCGCGCTGCTTCGCGTTGGGGCCCCCTCCGGCGGTCACCACCAGAGTCCTGGAGCAGGTGGGGGGGAGCGCCAGCACCGTCTGCATGTAGAGCTCCCAGTCCTCGTCGTTCGGCGGTTCCCTGCCGTGGACGGCGATGAGCACGTGCTCCGTCGTGTCGAACAGCATGGTGGGTAGGGTCATCGTCTCACCGAGCGCACGCAGAGCTTACGTCGTCGCGCCGCCGAGCCGCCAGTTCGCGCAGGCGTCGTCCCCTGACATCGCCGGGCGGCCGATGACAGGGCCAGGGTTCGTGAGATCCATGGCGTTGCACCTAGGACGGTTCGATTGACGCAGCAACGCTCGGGAGCGACTTTCGACGCGGTGCTGGCGCCATGCGGCGCGCGGGTCTCGGCGCCGGGCCGCGCGCGGCGGCGCCCGCGGCGCCGTGCCGGATCGGCTTCGAGG
>JAICEP010000200.1 GCA_025924095.1 Sorangium sp. | reverse complement strand
GAGCACGGCGCTGATGGACCAGTCCCACGACCGCCGGCTGATGCCCAGATCGTTCCCGAACTGGGTCTGAGCCTGCAGCGTGCTCGACAGCTCGGCGTACGGGGCGAACGCGAGCTTCGCGTCGGTGAGGTTGCGCTCGGCGATCTCCAGCTCGGCACGGGCCGCGCGGACGTCGGCGCGCTGATCCGAGCGCCCCTGGGCGCACTGCGCCTGCATCTCCGCCGCGATCCCGTTGAGCGAGAAGGTCTGCGGGACGCCGACCTCGCCGCGCTCGCCCAGCACGACCCCGAGCGCCTCGCGCGACCTGCGCAGCGACTCGTCGCCGGTGACGAGCGTCGCGCGGGCGAGCGCGACGTCCTGCTCGGCGCGGACCACGTCGAGCTTGGTGCCGGTGCCGAGGCGCTCCCGGCGCCGCGTGAGCTCGAGCAGCTCGAGCGCGCTGCGCAGCCCGACGCGGTTGACCTCGCTGACCCGCTCGGCCGTGACGATCGAGACGACGGCGTCCGCGACCGCGCCGACCATGACGCGGCGGCGATCCTCCAGGCTCAGCTTGGCGACCTCGACCGACAGGTTGGCGGTGCCGATGCCGTACCACGCGCGCGGGGCGAGGATCGGCTGGCTGAGCCTCAGCGACGCCGAGGCGCTGGTCGGAAGCGCGGGGTCCTGGGGCGTCGGATCCGGGCCCGCCGGCGCGCCCACGATCGTCTGGTCGCCCGCGAGGCGGTGGCTCAGGTTGCCCGTCGCGTCGAGGCTCGGCAGCGCCGCGGCGAGCGCCCGCCGCGCGATGCCCTCGGCGCGGGCGACCTCCTGCACGGCGATGACGAGATCGACCGAGCGCTGGTCGATGATCGCGCGCGCCTCGTTCCAGCTCGCGAGGGTGCGCGCCGGCGGCGGGACGGGCGCGAGCGCCGGGTCGTTCACCTCGATGCGCCGCAGCGCCGGCGTCGCCGCGGGGGCCGCCGCCGCCGGGATCTGCTGGCCCGGTCGCCCCGGGGGAGGCGCCGGCTGCGCGAGGGCGACGGATTGATGAAGGGCGAGGAAGGCGAGGGTGCGGACAGCGACCATGCGGAGCCGGCGACGGGGCATGCGCGACTCGATGCGCTGTCCATCGCGCGACGACAAGCCCGAAGCGGACGGGGCCCGGTCCGGGCCTGCGCGCGTGTGCGAAACCGTAGGTGAGGGCCCGGGGGCAGGCCAAGTGATGGCGACGGAACACGGATGCGCCACTATTCTGGATCACCGATGCCAAGCCGGTTGCCCCCGAATGACATCTGTCTCGGCTGCGGAGAGAGGCGGCGATGCGGCGCCGCGGCTCCCTGCGCCCGCTGCGGCGAGCCTCCGCACCGCGCCGTGTGGCGACGGTCCGAACAGCGCGGCGCCTCGCCGAGGATCGAGCTGTTCCTGAGCGCGATGACGAGCGGCCTGCTGCTTGCGTACACGGCGCTCTACCTGCTGCTCCTGACCGGCCTCGCCGAGTCCGCGGACAGCTCCGTCGCCTCCGCGACGCTGTTCGTCGCGATCCTGGCGGTCGGCATGAAGCTCTCGCGGTGGATCGTGCGCTCGCTGTTCGAGCTCTGGGGCACCACGTGGTCGTACTGCTCCGCCGACGGCGCCCGCTGGGGCACCGTGAGCACGCTCTTCGGATGGTACGGCGCCGGCGAGGGCGTGAACCTGACGGAGTTCCGCCCCACGAGCGCGGGCTCGACGCTCTTCTGCTCCTCGGACGCCATCGACGCGGGGCTCCCGGTCGTCGCCGCGAACCTCTCGCGCCTCGCCGGCGCGCAGGGCCGCGACGCGTTCTCGCCGTTCGAGGTGCTGATGCTCAGCGCCTTCACAGGCCTCGTCGCGCGCGGCGAGGCGACCATCAGCAGGGCCACGGCGGTGCGGTGGCGCAAGGACTGGCTCGGCGGCGCGCGGCGCGGCGCTCCCCACGCGATCTTCACCATCGAGCGCTCCAGCGATCGCGAGGAGGGCAGCGCGATCGAGCGCGAGATCCTCTCGGCCATGCAGGCCAAGGCGGACGGCCTCGCGTCGGTCGTGGAGCCCGCGCGGCCGGGGGCTTACCGCGACGCCGCGTGGCGGCCTCCGCCCGTGCGGCTCTGCATCGACGAGGTGCTGCGCCCGCGCGCGTTCGCGCTGGCGGCGCGGGCGCTCCGGAAGGAGCCCCGCGGCGGCGCTCCGGTCGCGGTCGCCGCGGCGCTCGACGAGTTCGGCAAGCGCGACCCCGCCCGGATGAGCCACCTCCGCGTGCTCCTCGCGGAGCACCGCCAGCGCGCGCTCTCGGCGTGAGCCGCCGCGCGGCGCTCAGTGCCAGACGCCGATGCCGGCGCTCACGCTGTCGTAGCGGGGCGCGAAGTCCATCGACGCCTGCAGCGTGTAGGCGACCTCGGGGAGCAGCCCCCAGAGGGTCGTCGACAGCACGCGGAGGTCCGCGCCGAAGGTGAAGTGCTGCCGTCCCAGGCGCCCGCTCCCCAGGCGGCCGTAGCGGTTCGGCTCGTAGTAGCTCCCGAACCGCGTGTGCACGCGGCCCGGGATCGGCTCCGTCTCGATCCCGAACCGCGGCGAGAAGCTCACGTGCGCGCCCGAGGTGCCCACCACCGAGGCGTCGTTCTCCCGCTCCGGCTGGTGCTGCGCCAGAAAATGCTCGAGGCTCACCCCGTTCGACACCGCGCCCGTGACGAGGAGCTCCGCGGTGATGAGCAGGTGCTCGCGCGGCCAGTTCCAGTAGCGGGCGCGCCGCTCCCTCTCGAGGACGTCCGGCCCCGCGGCGAGCTCGCGCTCGTCGGCTTCGCGCTCGCGCGCGCGCTCCAGCGCGAAGATCCGCTCCCGCCGGGCGCGCTCCTCCGGCTCGGCGATCGCGGCGAGCTCGCGCTCCCGCTGCGCCTCCCGCGCGGCCCGCCTGCGCGCGATCGCGTCGCGGAGCTCCCGCTCCTGATCGCGCGGGTCGATCCACGCCGGGTTGAGCGGGCGCGGTCCGACCTGCACGGCGAGCCCGATCTCGAGCTCCCACGGGAGGACGACCTCGTCCGGCAGGATCAGCCCGCCAGCGCGCCAGACCTGCCCGTCCACGACCACGTCCTCGCCGAGCAGCCGGCCCGCGTTCACCGGAAAGCGAAACGTGGCGCCGAGCCGGTAGGACGCCCAGTCGGGGCGGAGGAGCATCCCGAGCTCCGGGGAGATGCCCGCGATCGTCAGGTCGCTCTGCTCCGCGCCGAGGCTGAGCGTCACCGCGCGGGCGCCGGCGCCCAGCACGAGCGCGTCGCCGAGCAGGCGGACTCCGCCGAGGAAATGGTACTTGCCGGTCACGACCGTGGTCTCGATCCCGTCGGCGTCGCTCAACGAGTACCGCTGCAGCTCGGCGTTGACCCCGACGCCGAAGTCGCCCGCCTGGAGCTGGCCGCCGAGGGTCAGGTACACGAAGTTCGAGTAGTCGAGGTCGATGTCGCCGCTGTTATCGAAGTCGTTGTTCTCGAAGAGCTCGATGGGTATCGAGATCGACGCGGCGACGTCGGCCTCGAGCCATTTCACGCTGAAGGGCTCGCGGACCGCGGGCGCGGCGGCGTTGGCCACCATACCGGCGATCCCCTCGGCGTAACCGGCGTAAGCGCCGGCGATCCCGGTCACACGCAGCGGCGCCAGGATCGGCCCCTGGAAGAGGTCGATGGTGTAGGCGTTGTCCCGGAGCGGCTGGGCCGGCGCGGCCTGCGGCGGGCCGAGGACGAGGGCCACCGCAGCGAGCGCCGCAGCGGGGCGGCGGGCGGCACAGCGCGCCGCGGTCATCTCGGTCACCTCGCGCTGCTCCGGTCCAACAGCATCTCGTCGCGCCCGCGGCGAGGTGATAGCACTGGCCCGCACGGAAGGGACCGCGGAAGCGAGCCCGACCTGCGGTGGCCGGGCCCGGCTCCAGGGCTCCCCGGCTCACAACCTAAACGAAATAATGAAGAGCGGCCCGCACGCCTGGCCGCGCGCCACCCGCGCACCACTCGCCCAAGGAATCGCAGCTCTCATGCCCGCCCAAGCTCCCGCGCCCATCGCTCCTGCCCCGGCCGTGCCAGGGACCGAGGCGCGATCGCCCGGCGGGCGGCGGCGCCCCGGCGGGCCTCGCGCCCGCGGCCGGCGCATCGCCCTGGTCGCCTACTACAGCTTCGCCGCGCTCATCATCGTCTCGTGCACCCTCCAGCTGATCCGGCAGGTCTTCTTCCTGCCGGCCGCGCCGTCGCCCTACGGGAGCTGCGAGGAGGGCCTCTTGGCGCTGGTCCGGGCCGTCGAGCGCGCCAGGGAGGCCGCCCCCGGGACCGACGGGGAGGACGCCGCCCTCGCCCGGTTCCGGAGCACGCTCGCTCCGGAGTGGACCTACCGGGACGGAGTCGCCGCCTCGTGCCGGGGCTCCGCGGAGAATGAGCGCGCTCTCGACGCCATCGAGCGGCTCCGCTATGCGGAGGAGCACGCAGCGCGGCGCGAGGCAGGCGATCTGGCTCCGCTACGGCGTCGGGTCCGGGCGATCGTCGATGGCCAGCTTGGGCCCGTGTCCCCGAGATAATACCCCGACGCGGCGATCACGCAGGACGATATGACCGACATGACCGTTCCTTCTCCCCCTGCCGCACTGGCGGGTGAAGCGCCGACCGGCGAAAAGCCCCAGCCGCTTCCGACATTCGATGTGCTGCCCCTGTCGTCCGAGCTGCGCGAGACGCTCGCGGAGATTGGCTACGTCCACCCGACGCCGGTGCAGCTCGCCGTGTGGGAGCCGGTCACGCGCGGGCGCGACGCGGTGGTGCAGGCGCGCACCGGCACCGGCAAGACGGCGGCCTTCGGGCTCCCGATCGTCGACCACGCCGTGAAGCGCTCGCTCGCGCAGGCGCAGGTGCTCGCGCTGTGCCCGACGCGAGAGCTCGCGGTCCAGGTCTCCGCGGAGGTCGAGCGCCTCGGCAAGCGCAAGGGCATCAAGGTGGTCGCCGTGTACGGCGGCGCGCCGATGCAGCGGCAGATCGACGCGCTCGCCGCTGGCGCGCAGGTCATCGTCGGCACGCCGGGCCGCGTGCTCGACCACCTGCGCCGCGGGACCATCGTCGCCAAGCACATCCGGCTGCTCGTGCTCGACGAGTGCGACGAGATGCTCTCGATGGGCTTCGAGCGCGAGCTCACCGCGATCCTCGCCGAGCTGCCGCCGGAGCGGCAGACGCTCCTGTTCTCGGCGACGCTCCCGCCCGACATCGAGCGCATCGCGCGCAGCAAGCTGCGCTCGCCCGAGTTCATCACCCTCTCGGGCGACGCGGTCGGCGCGCTCCAGATCCAGCACTACGTCTACCTCATCACGGGCGACAAGCTGACGTCGCTGATCCGCATCATCGAGGTCGAGAACCCCGAGAACGCGGTCGTCTTCTGCAACACAAAGGACGAGACGGAGGCCGTCGCCGGGGCGCTGAAGCGCCAGGGCTACGACGCCGACTGGCTGAACGGCGATCTGCCGCAGTCGGATCGAGAGAAGGTGATGAGCGCGACGCGCGAGGGGCGCCTGCGCTTCCTCGTCGCCACCGACGTGGCGGCCCGCGGCATCGACATCTCGCACCTCACGCACGTCATCAACTACGACTTCCCGCAGGACGCCGAGGCGTACGTGCACCGCACCGGCCGCACCGGCCGCGCGGGGCGCACCGGCACGGCGATCGCGCTGATCACGCCGCAGGACGTCGGGCCGCTCTACATCCTCCGGCTGACGTACAAGATCCGGCCGCTCGAGAAGCAGCTCCCCACGGAGGGAGAGCTCAAGACGCGCGCCGAGGCCGATCTCGTCGCGATGCTCGCCGAGGCGTTCCTGCCGAAGGGCACGCACCCCGCCGATCTCTCGCTCGCGCGCCGGCTGCTCACGCACGACCAGGCCGAGGCGATCGTGGCGGGCCTCCTGCGCGACCACCTCGGCGCGCGGCCGACGGCGCAGGAGGAAGCGAGCGCTGCGCGGCGCGCCCAGCCGCCGCAGCGCGCGGCCGCGCGCGAGGGCGCCGAGCCCTCGACCAGGCCCGAGCCAGCGGCGCGCGCGAGCGCGCGGGGCGAAGGGCGCGCGCCGCGCGACGCGATCCCGCGCGCGGCCGACTCCGCCGATCCGCGTCCGCCGGAGACGGAGCGCAGCAGCGAGCGCGATCTCGCGCGCGAGGGCGAGCGGGACCGCGCGCGGGAGCGCGATCGCAGATCGCTGCGCCCCCGGCGGGACGAGGGGCGGCGCGGGCCGCGCGGCGCGGACGCGCCGGCCGGGGACGATCTGCGGATCGAGCCGCGCCGGCCCGAGGTGACGAGGGCGCGCGACGAGGGTCCCGTCTCGGTCGAGCCGCTCACGCGGCCGGAGCCGCTGATGCGGCTCGAGTCGCCGCGGGGCGAGGGCGCGCCGGGTCGCGGCCCGGCGGAGCGCCTGCGCGACCGTCCCGGCACCGCGACGCTGCTGTCGGCGCGCCGAGGCCCCGCCGCGGCCGGCGTCGCCGCCGCACCTGGCCGGCCTCAGGGCAGTGCGCCGGGCCAGCCGTTCTCCCGCCATGCCGACTTCACCATGTGGCAGCCGCCGGAGGAGGAGGGCGACGACGAGCCGATCCTCGGCGAGCCGCCGTCCCCGCCGCCCGGCTCGCCCGCGTCGCGCGGCGGTGATCGCGAGCGCGTGAGCAGCGCTGCGCCCTCGCCCCCCGGGGAGCCCGCGGTCGAGATCGAGAGCGGCGAGCCCGGCGGCGAGGCGCCGCGCGCCGAGCCCTCGCGCGACGAGGCGGACGGCGAGTTCGTCGAGGTCTTCATCAACCTGGGTCGCCGCGACGGCGCGCGCGCGGCCGATTTCCAGCGCGTGCTCATCGAGCAGGCCGGGATGTCCAAGGGCGACATCCGGCGCATCCGGGTGCGCGAGCGCAACGCGTTCGTCAGCGTCCCGAAGGCCGAGCTCGCGCGGGTCGTGGCGGCGCTGAACGGCGCGACGATCGCGGGCAAGGAGGCGCGCGCGGAGCAGGCTCGGGAGCGCACGTCAAGCGCCGAAGAGGTGGCGGAGGACGCCTGAGCGCGGGCGCGCCGCCGGCGTGTCGGTTCGCCGCGACGAGGCGGCGGACCGGGCTCCGCGCAGGCGTTCCCCGCTGTCCCCGCGCGCGCCAGACGCCGCCCGCCGGCGTACGTCGGTGGGCGCTCGCGTGCGACGCCGTCCAGGCGGCGCCTCCAGGCGCGCAACGCGCTAGCCAAGCTCGCCCACTGGTCGTATCACGGAAGGGATGGCGCGCAGTGGAGCGGAGGATATCGACCGGCTTCGACGGGACATCGATCGAGCGTTGGCTGACAAGCTCGACGCGGACAGGGTCCTCCCGCTGCTCGCGCGCCTGGCCCGCGCGACGGCGCCCGGGAGCGAGCCGTGGCTCTACGCGCACCGCCACCTCGCGGAGATGGGCGTCGAGCACGACCCGTGGCGCGCCGCGCTCTTCGCGCGCCGCGTGCTGCAGTTCCACGAGGAGGACGACGGCGCGTGGGCGGTGCTCGGCCTGGCGCAGTCGCTGCTCGGCAACTACCGCTACGCCGCGCGCGCCTACGAGCGCGCCCTGGCGATCGCGCCCGAGAACCCGTGGTACGCCCACAACCTGGGGCACCTCTACGACGTCGCCCTGAACCGCCCCCAGGACGCCTTGCCGCTCCTGGCGCAGGCCACCGAGGCGCAGACGGGCGAGGCCGACATCGCCGCGAGCTACGCCCACGCGCTCGCCCGGTGCGGCAAGCTGGTGCTCGCGAAGAAGATCTTGAAGCGCGCCATCCGCCACGGGGCGACGGCCGACCAGATGGCGCTGTGGCGCTGGCTCGACGCCGGCGCGCCGACCACCGGCGAGAGCGGGCCGGACCCGCAGCGCCCGGTCGACTCGAAGCGCAAGGCCAAGCGCCGGCGCGCCCGCGAGCGCCAGAGCCTGGGCGACTGATCGGCCCGCGCGCTCCTACGCGCACCCACGCAGAGCGCCCCACGCGAGGAACCTCACGTGCGTTCGGACCTTCCATCCGCTCATCCGGAGCGGAAGCCAAGGTGCCTGGCGACCGAGCTCGGCCTCGCTGCGGCGCGGCAGACCACGTCCGTCGTGACGCAGAGCACGGTGAGGTTGTGTGGGCACGGGCTACCTCGTCTGGGCAACGGCGGATGCCGTCGCCACAAGCGACACGCACGGCCGACGCGAAGCTTGACGGTAGGTTGCCCGGTTAGCGATAAGCTGTGTTTCTCGACTGGTGCTGGACACGGTCCCCGTTCGGGCGAGGGCACCCTGCGAGGAGAAGACATGAGCGTTACGAGCGTGCAAAGGACGGACAGGACGGCGGAGCGCCAGGCGCTCTCCGCGGCCGTCTCGTCCGGCCCGCGCGGCTCATCCTCCCGGTGCGCAGATCTCGAGCGAGCCTGCAAGGCGGCTCCTCGCGGCGCGCATCGGAGAGACGCGCTCGCTGCGCACGGCGAGCGCGGGCTCAGGACGGAGAGTTCGCGATGAGCGAAGAAGCTCTGCGGCAAGAGGTTACGAGGCTCACGGAGCGCATCGTGACGCTCGAGCAGCAGATCGAGGGGCACGAGCGCGCGGCGAAGGAGCAGGCCGCGCAGCTCGACCGGGCGATGCGCGAGGCGCGCGAGCGCAGCGAGCAGCTGGCCCGCTCGGAGGACGAGCTGCGGCGGCAGGCTGGCATCTTCAAGCTCGTGCTCGACAGCATGGCGGACGGCGTCGCCGTGGTGGACGACAAGGGCGAGCTCCTGATGCGCAACCCGGCCGCGGAGCACATGCTCGGCCGCGCGCCGCTCGACCTCGCGTCGGACGACGACCCGGGGCCCGGCGACGCCACGCTGTTCTTCCCGGACCAGGCGACGCCCTGGCCTGCGTCCGAGCACCCGCTCGCGCGCGCGCTGCGCGGCGACACGGTCGATCAGGTGGAGCTCTTCGCGCGGAGGTCCGCCGAGCACGACGCGCGGGTCGCCCGCCGGCATCAGGGCATGCCGGGCAACGCCATGCCGACCCTCGCCCCCGCCTCGGGGCCGCAGGGCGAGGACGCCGAGCCGCGCTCGGTCCGCTTGCCGCCGGTGTTCGCCGACCCGCGCATCGAGGCCGGCCCCGCGACGGGGCTGTTCCTGACGGTCAGCGCGAGCCCGATGCGGGGCAAGGACGGCTCGATCTCCGGCGCCGTCGCCGTCTTCCGCGACGCGACCGAGAAGAAGCGCCTCATCGAGGATCTCGAGGGGAAGAACCGCGATCTGGTCGAGAGCGAGAGCGCCAAGAGCGAGCTCGTCGAGCGGCTCCGCTACGCCATCGACGAGATCTCGACGCCCATCCTCGAGCTCTGGGACGACGTCCTCGCGCTGCCGATCATCGGCGTCGTCGACTCGCGCAGGAGCGCGCAGATCATGGAGCGGCTGCTCGACGAGATCGTCCGTCGCCAGTCGCGCTACGTCATCATCGACGTGACGGGCGTCGAGGTGATCGACACGCAGACGGCCGACCACTTCATGAAGCTGATGAAGGCGGTCGAGCTGCTCGGCGCGCGGTGTCGCATCACCGGGGTCAGGCCCGCGGTCGCGCAGACGATGGTGGAGCTCGGCATCAACCTCGGCACCGTCCGCGCCGCGCGCAACCTGAAGCACGCGCTGCGCGAGAGCCTGGCGCTCGCCGGCCAGAAGCCGACGCTCTCGTCCCTCATGGGCGGCCGTCGCGGCGCGGCCAACGGCGACGAGAAGCAGGCAGGACAGCCGTTCACCTCTGGTGGCACGCAGGCCGCATTCGATCCCTCGGGCAGCGGTCCGATGACCACGTCACAGCTGCAGCTCAGCGCGAGGAAGGAGACGTCCACTTGATGCAAGCGGGTAGGGTCCCCATCGTGGGCCTCTTCGGGAATTTAATCGTCTCGGTGCAGGGCGGGCTCACCGACGGCCAGGTCGAGCAGCTGCGCGACGACGTGACGGGGGCGATCGAAGCGCGCTCACCCCGCGGTCTCATCGTCGACCTCTCCGGCGTCGAGATTCTCGACAGCTATCTCACCCGCGCCATCCGTGACATCGCGCTCACGGCCCGGCTGATGGGTGTCCGGACGGCGGTGTGCGGCCTGCGTCCCGCGGTCGCGATCGCCCTGGTGGAGATGGATCTCGAGATCCCTGGCGTCGTGACCGCGCTGAACCTGGAGCGCGCCGTCGAGATGCTCGCGCCGTCCGCCGAGGACGACATGATGCCGCCGGAGCTCACGAACGAGGTGTCGCATGAAGATCCCTCCTCGTGACGGACCGCCCTCCAGCGGCGGCGCCACGGGGCCGCCGTCGAGCCGGTCCGGTGGACCGGTGTCGACGCGCTTGCCGAGTTCGCCGCAGTCGGCGCGCGGCCCTGTGCCGTCGTCGCCGCAGATCGTCGGCCGCTCGATCACGGATCAGATCGAGCTGGTGCTGGCGCAATTCCTCTCGCCCGCGGTGAGGAAGAGCGTGATCGACTGCGGCATTCGGCAGGCGAAGGTCGACCCGCTCTACGCGCGCGAGGGCGATCTGCGGCGGCTGCTCGTCGAGGTCAAGCGCGGGGTGAAGCTGTTCGTCCGCGACCAGGCGCAGCTCGATCGGTGCATCACCGAGCTCGGCGAGCTCGATCACGCGGCCCCGGCGCCGCGCGAGATCACCATCGAGGTGCGCAACGAGGAGGACGTGCTGCGCGCGCGGTCTGCGGGCCGCGAGCTCTGCATCGAGCACCTCGTC